>JAAZGD010000146.1 GCA_012511395.1 Clostridiales bacterium | reverse complement strand
ACTGTGCATGAGGTAAAAAGCGGACAGCTTATAGTATCGGATTTGGCAGAGATAGGCATTAAGGTTAACAACATCACCATCGACAACGGCGCCTTATACGACAGAATCATCGAAGGCAGCTATGATATGTTCATCTGGGGATGGGGTTCTGACATTGATCCTACCGTAATTTTAGGCATAATCATCACAGACCAAATAGGCGGCAACAATGAGCCCTTCTTCTCAAATGCCAGATATGACAAATTATATATAGAGCAGCAGGCTGCCATGGATGAAAATGAGAGACAGCAGATGGTCTTTGAGATGCAAAGAATCGTCTATGACGAATCTCCCTACATCATATTAGTATATTCAAATAACATTCAGGCCATAAGATCAGACAGATGGACAGGCTACAACCAGATACCTGACGAGGGATTGTTCTTCTTTAATATGACATCTCTCAATTACATGAACATTAAACCGCTATAACAGGGGATTGGAAAAGAGGCTAAAAGGATACCATGCATAAAGGTGAGCTTTTAAAGAAACTTATCTATGCTTGTATTACCATATTGATAGTGCTTGTTTTCAACTTTCTTCTCTTCCGTGTGTTACCTGGGGATCCGCTCGCCATGATGATGAGAAATCCCCGGGCAACGACGGAAATGCTGGAAGGTCTAAAACAATTTTACGGTCTTGATCAGCCATGGTATGTGCAGTTCTTCACCTACTTTAAGCACATGTTTCAAGGCAATCTTGGTGTTTCCTTTCTCTATAAAGCTCCTGTATCAAAAATCGTTGTTGCAAGAATACTTCCCACCCTGCTTTTAGTAGGCGTGGCAGAACTTCTTGCAATTTTTGTTGGAATAATAATCGGAATAGTTGCGGCATGGAAGAGAGGAACCAAGCTTGATGTGGGGACCTTAAGCTTTTCCCTCATAACATACTCCGTGCCCACATTCTGGCTTGGAATGATAATGCTTGTTGTGTTCTGTGTAGGGTTTAAGATCTTTCCCACAAGCGGCATGTTCACACCGGGCATGACCTTTCAGACAACAGGCGCCATGCTTCATGACCTTATGCGGCATTCCATACTTCCTATTGTAACCATGGCTTTAGTCCTGATAGGAGAATACGCCCTTACAATGAGAAACACGCTCATAGATGTTTTGTCGGAGGACTATATCACTACTGCAAGGGCAAAAGGCTTTAAAGAAAGATACGTTCTCTTAAAGCACGCCTTACCTAACGCTCTTTTACCTATGATTACAATAATCGCAATAAACATAGGCTTCGTAGTGGCAGGCGCCATACAGATTGAAACCATATTTTCTTGGCCCGGCCTTGGAAGGTTGATGTATGAAGCCCTTTCAGCAAGAGATTATCCTTTGCTTCAAGGGATATTCCTTTTAGTTACAGTATCAGTAGTTTTGGCAAACTTTTTAGCAGATATAACTTACTCCTATATTGACCCCAGAATTAAGAATTAGGGTGAATAAAATGAAGTGGACCATGAGAAAAAGAAAAATGAAAGCCTTTGGAAAGGCAGTATACAGAAACAAGATGGCTTTTACAGGAGCCGTAATTCTGCTTCTTTTCATACTTGTGGCCATCTTCGGCCCCATCCTCATTCCCTTCTCCACAATGGACTTTGGAGAGGTGGAGGATATTTTAAATCCCCCCTCCAAGGCCCATCTTCTTGGCACAGATGATATGGGAAGGGATGTTTTAGCCAATCTGATTTCAGGCGCCAGAATCTCCCTCATTATTGGAGGAGTGGCCACATTTATATCCATGGGCATAGGCACCCTTATAGGAATCTGTTCAGGATACTTTGGAAAAGGCATAGATAATGCTCTTATGAGATTTACTGATTTCTTCCTTGTAATTCCATGGCTTCCTCTGATGATGGTACTGGCCGCAATTTTAGGAACAAGCCTTTTAAACATAATATTTGTTATAGGTATTACCGGCTGGGCAGGTACAGCAAGGGTAGTAAGGTCCCAGACATTGTCTGTAAGAGAAAGACCTTTTGTGGAACGGGCAGTATCCTTAGGTGCAGGAAGCGGTCACATAATGGCAAGACATATTCTGCCCAATGTGTTTCCACTAGTTTTTGCTAACACCGTCTTAGTGGCAGCTGTTGCCATAGTATCTGAAACCACCTTAAGCTTTTTAGGTCTGGGGGACCCTTCCACAGCAAGCTGGGGTATGATGCTTCACTATGCTTTTGAAAGCGGCTCAACAAGTGCAGGGGCATACTGGTACTATCTGCCCCCCGGCATATGCGTGGTGCCGGTAGTATTGTCATTTACACTTTTCGGCTATGCTTTTGATGTAATCTTCAATCCGAAACTTAGACAGAGATAACCATGGAGCTTCTTGAAGTAAAAAACTT
>JAAZGD010000145.1 GCA_012511395.1 Clostridiales bacterium | reverse complement strand
GAGAAGGTGGATAAACATGGTCTTGAAATGAAGCTTGTGGATGTGGAGTACACCTTCGATAACAGCAAGGTTATATTTTATTTCACTTCAGAAGGAAGAGTGGATTTCAGGGAGCTTGTAAAGGACTTGGCTTTAATATTTAAAACAAGGATAGAATTGAGACAGATAGGCGTGAGGGATGAGGCGAAAATGATAGGAGGTATAGGAGCTTGTGGCAGAGGCATCTGCTGTCACACCTGGCTTTCTGACTTTGAACCTGTTTCCATAAAGATGGCAAAGGCTCAAAACTTGTCATTAAATCCTGCAAAAATATCAGGAGTTTGCGGAAGGCTTCTCTGCTGTCTGAAATACGAAAATGATGTTTACATCCAATTAAAAAAAGGTATGCCTGATGTTCTTGAGAAGGTGAAGACCAAGGAAGGCATCGCTCTTGTTACGGAGGTAAATATTTTTGAAGGTAACCTTAAGGTAAGATATCTCCTTGATGAAAAGGGTGAGTGCGGAGAAGATAAGTATTCTCAGGATGAACATACCTTGAATAAGGAAGAGGTGCAAAGATTCCCAAATCCTGGGAAAAAGCAGAAGCAAAAGGATGTGCTTGATGACATCCCGGAAGAACTGGCCAGTGAATTAAAGAGCCTTATAGATTAAAGTGGAACTTGGAAAAGAAGAAAGATTGGATGAAATAGGATTTAAAGGCTTAAAGCTGATTCAAACTCAGTCTCATTTTTGTTATGGAACAGATGCAGTTTTGCTTTCTCATTTTGTGAAATCTACAACATCCCATGAAGGGAAGTTTTTAGTGGAGCTGGGCTCGGGAAACGGAGCAGTCCTACTGCTTCTTTGGAAAATGACGGGAGCGAAAGAAATCTTCGGCGTAGAGGTCCAAAGGGAACTTTGGGAAGTGGCAACAAGAAATATAGTTTTAAACGGGGCAGAGAAGCAAATAAGAATAGATGAGGGAGATGTTTCATCCTATTTTAAAGATAATCCTAAGGCATGGTCCGGGAAAGCTGACATAGTAGTTTTAAATCCTCCCTATGTGGCTAGAGGTGGAGGAATCCCTATAAAAAACTCCAACAGGCATATTGCAAGACAGGAAACCACGGCCACCTTGAAAGATTTTATTGAAGCTGCCTCTTTTATTTTAAAGGATAAGGGGGAGCTTGTAATGGTTCACAGGCCAAAAAGGCTGGTGGAAATTATTACAGCCATGACCGGGAAAGGCATTGAGCCCAGGACCATAAGGTTTGTTCACCCCAAAGAAAACGAAGAACCGAACATTATTTTAGTCCACGGCATAAAGGGAGCGGGCAGGGAATTGAAGGTGTTAAAGCCCCTATATGTATATGATAATGAAGGACTTTCACAGGAAGTGTTGAGGATATACGGAAAAGATAAGGCATAAAGTTGTTGAAATAAAGAAGGCTTTTAGAGATAATGAATTATGAGGACCGTTGTTATTGTTAAGTGAGAGGTGATTTTATGACCACAGAAATTACAGTATCCATAATAGACATTTTGATATTTATTTTAGGTATAGGAGGAGTAGTCCTTGTATTCTACTTAGTAGCACTTATGGCAAGCTTAAGAAGGACCTTAAAAAGAGTAGATGCTATTTTAGAGGATACGAATACCGTATCAAAAATTGCCGCTACAAGAGCGACAGAGGTGAATCTGGCAGTAACTGATTTGTCCGTGGCACTTCTTGGAATAGCGAGAAACCTTAAAGGAAATCAGAGCAAGGTATCTGCTGTAACAAACATTGTTAACTCTTTGTCCTCACTTACGGGACTGTTTAAAGACAAGAAGGGGAAGTAGCTGAGATTGGCTAAGTATATTATTGAAAACAATGGTCCCTTGAGAGGGGAAGTGGAGATCAGCGGCTCTAAAAATGCGGTATTGCCTATTATGGCGGCCGCTATTTTAAGTGAAGGAGAATGTGAAATAACGGAGGTGCCTAAGCTTAAGGATGTTCAAGTTATGTGCAGTCTCTTAAGGACTGTAGGCGCATCGGTTACTGAAGATT
>JAAZGD010000144.1 GCA_012511395.1 Clostridiales bacterium | reverse complement strand
TGCTCTTACGGGAGCATTCTTTTACGCAATGCAAACCATAGGCATGGGAAGCCTGCGACTTGAAAAAGTTGACGCAGAAGTTATAACAGGATATATGAGCCTTGTTATCTTCTTAGGAAATGTATTAAGATGTACCATTTCGGCGCAACCATATTTCCCGTCTCACTTCAATCAATGGATTCTCATCTTCATACTTGGCGCAGGTGCCGCATTTATAGCACCTTTACTTTTCTGCATGGCTGTAAAAACCCTTGGAGCAAGCGATACTGCTTTAGGTAATACTACAGAGCCTGTCTTTGCCTACATTGCAGGAATCCTTTTGATGAATGACAGAATCTCTCTCAATGCAACTCTGGGAGGACTATTTGTTTTAGGCTCCGTAGTAATATTAAATATTTAAAGCAGGAAAAAACTATAGACCGCAGCTGCCAACAGGAATTGCTGAACCTGCGCAAGCGATAACCTCCTGAGTTTTATAAAGATCAAACCAGCCGCAAAGGTCTACAAGATATATACCTTTTTCCTCAAATCTCTTTACTTCCTCACATGCCATTTCAAGCGAGTTGACGAAGGAAACATAAGTGTTTCCATTTTCACTTAACAACTCCAAATACTCAGGCTCAGTAACTTCCTCCACATAGCTTATAAACCCATACTCATTAAATGAAGTAATGAGGTTAAGTTTCTTTTCCTCCGATGGTAAATATTTCGCCCCTTGAATCTTTACATCAGGACTTGCCATTTTTCTCATAATGTCTAAAGTTTCCTCGTCAAAGTATCCGCAGAGATTTATATGATTGTATCCATCATCAAACAGCTTCTTTAGAAGCTCTAGTGCCATTTCGTTGTCTGAAACACCTATATAAAGTTCATGAGCATCATGGTTTGAATAAACTTTGGAATAAGTGTCTTCACTTTCATTTGGTACGTGAATTATCATTGCAAATTTTCCCATATGACAGACCTCCTTTATATAAACACTTTAGAGCAGTTAAAAATAACAGTCAAGAAAATAAGCTGCTATTGACTGAATATTTAAAAAGTAATATATTATAGAAAGTGCAGGATATGAATACGTGTTCATATTATGAACAAAAGGAGGTGGCTATGATTCGGCCAAAACGCTTAAAAGAAGGAGCAACAATTGGAGTTATTTCTCCCGCAAGTCCTTCGGAAAAAAGAAGCGAAATTATAAGAGCCCAGGAAACCATAGAAAGCTGGGGATATAAAGTGGAAATAGCTGAAAATGTAAACAAGGAAAGAGGCCTTATTTCAGCATCCGAAGAAGAAAGAGCTGCCGATTTTCATGAAATGTTTCAGAGAGAAGATATAGATGCTGTATTCGTAACTCAAGGAGGTTATGGCTCCGCTCAGATAATAAGACATATTGATTTTGACATCGTAAGAAAGAATCCTAAGATTTTTACAGGCTTCAGCGATATCACAGCACTGCATCTTGCCATTAATAAGTTTTGGGATCTGCTGACCTTCCATGGTCGCGGCATGTCAAGATTTAACAGCGAAGAACTTACAAAGTACACAAAGGAATATTTTTTCAAAGCTTTACAGGACCCTGAACCCATAGGAGAGATCCCTTTGGCTGACAGCAAAAAATGGATTCATTCAGTCAGCGAAGGAGTAGCGGAAGGCCGGCTGACAGGAGGCAACCTTACTTTAATTTGCGGAACTTTAGGCACAGATTTTGCGATTGACACTGATGATAAAATTCTTTTAATAGAAGAAGTAGATACAGAGCCCTGGATAATCGATCACATGCTGTGTCACTTAAGAAATGCAGGACGTTTAGATAACTTAAGAGGAGTAGTAGTAGCAGAATGCTATAACTGCGTACCAAGAGTAAATTCATTAACTTACAGTGCTGACACTTGTGTTGAAGATGTCCTTGACTACTACTTAAAGCCTTTAAATATTCCGGTTCTATATGGATTACCCCTAGGCCATACGAAAGACCTTGCAACGTTACCCTTGGGAGTAAGAGTTAGGATAGATGCTGATAACAAGTCTTTTGAGGTTCTTGAAGGCGCTGTAGTTTAAAGAACGCTTAAGAAATAAGGAGTTAGTGTTTTTAGTAAATAGGAGGGAAAAAATGAAGAGAAGCGTAAAAATAATTTTGGCGGCTATGCTGATATTGGCACTCACCATAGTCCCAACAGGGTGCGGAGGCTCTCAAGGAGATGATGTTTCCACCTTCAGACTTGGCTCCAGCACTTCCTTCGACACCATGAATCCGCTGTCTTCCTACATGCAGGTAACCTATGAGTTTTTCCTGCTGGTTTATGACCCGCTTGTAAGATACGACGAGGATTACGATACCGTACCTTGCTTAGCAAAGGATTGGAGTTTGTCTGAGGACGAACTGGTTTGGACCTTTAATCTTGAAGAAGATGTGCTGTGGCACGACGGGGAACCATTTACCTCAAAAGATGTTAAGTATACCTATGAACTGATGATGGATACAGGATTGGGCTATATGTATTCCTCCTATTTAGACGGTATTACTGATATCGATACTCCTGATGATTACACTGTGGTAATAACCACAGAGACTCCAAAGGCTAACATGTTGATGAACACTACACCGATTTTGCCTATGCATATAATCGAGGGAATAGCCGAGAAAGACCTGGAAATCTGGGAAAATGAAGAGCCCATAGGAACAGGCCCCTTCATGTATGATTCCAAGGGAGATAATTTTGTAAAGATTGTAAGAAATGAAGATTATTTCGGGGACCTTCCTGAAATAGAAGCTTTTGTTTTTGTAGATTATGAAAATATCGACGCTATGGCACAGGCATTGATGCTGGGAGAGCTGGATGGTGCCACCAACTTAAACCCCGCTCAACTGGATCAGCTGCAAAAAGACAGTAATGTAGATGTTATTTCAGGCACAGAGCTGGGCTTTATGCAAATAGGCATTAACTGCTGGACCGATCCTCAAAGTAAAGGGAATCCACTTTTAAGAGACAAGACCATAAGACAGGCTATGGATTATGCCATCAACAAACAGAAAATTGTGGATATGGCATATAGCGGCCAGGGAATAAAGGGTACAACCTTGATTAACCCCGGTGACTTTTACCATTATGAGCCCCAAGGGGCAGAGATGAGAGACTATGATCCTGAAAAAGGAAAAGCCCTTCTTGAGGCAGCCGGCTATATAGACAGAAATGGTGACGGCGTAAGAGAAACAGTAGACGGCAAGCCTTTGGAATTTGAGTTCATCACC
>JAAZGD010000143.1 GCA_012511395.1 Clostridiales bacterium | reverse complement strand
ATCTTAAGACTTTGTCTATGAAATAGTGCCTTGTGAAAGGCTTTTAAAATGTGAGATTAATGTAAATAAGGCAAAATATCAGTTGACTACAAAATGTAGTCAACCGGAATAAAAACCTCAACATTTGTTATGAGTATTATGTTATAATGATTATTACCGCATTGGAATTGAGAGCGGCGATAGGTTACGTGATGAGAGATTTACTAAAATTATGAATTGATACTGTTTGCGGGGTTAGGAGTGACAGGCAGGGTTCGCCTTTTACGTCTAAACCCTTTTTGTTATAGATAACTGTGGGCCTGAATATTCAGTGCTTATTATAAATAATAACCAGTGGCTTTAAGATTTAGCCCTTGTAAAAAGGTATACAGGAAAAGAGGCGGAACTTTAATGAAACGTGTCTTCGGATATGTAGAAGGTATATTTAATGTAGCATATTTAATAACGGCATTTGTAATAGGGTTAGTGCTTTTAGTTAACTCCCAAGGTGAACACGTTAGAATCTTAGCAGGAATTATGGCTCTTGTTTTAGCCATAGGTGATGGCTTTCATCTTGTGCCTCGTGTTATGGTGATTTTAACAGGTGAAGAAGAGAGATTAAGAAAGGCTTTAGGAAGAGGTAAAGAGATTACTTCCATTACCATGACTTTCTTCTATTTTATCCTATGGTATATAGGGCTTATGGTGTTTTCTATAGATGAGGGTAATATATGGACCTATGTAGTATACGGCCTTGCAACAGCTAGAATTCTTTTATGCATAAGGCCTGAGAATAAGTGGGAGGAAAGGTATCCGCCTTTAAACTGGGGGATCTATAGAAATATTCCTTTCTTTCTTCAAGGTATGATTGTGGCAGGATTCTTCTATATTGAGAGGACTGTTTTTCCGGGGCTTAGCTATATGTGGCTTGCTATTCTATTAAGCTTTGTTTTTTATCTGCCCGTTGTTCTTTTTTCTAACAAAAATCCTAAGGTGGGTATGCTGATGCTTCCAAAAACAGCAGCATACGTATGGATGCTTGTTATGTGTCTATCTTTATAGGTGGAAATATCATATAGATATTTACATAGATTAAAAACAGAAAGGAGTACTATTATGAGTGACTACAAAAAACTTACTAACGAAGTCGGCGCACCGATTGCTGACAACGAAAACTCTATCAGTATGGGGCCTTGTGGTCCTGTAGCCATGCAGGATGTTTGGCTGATGGAGAAAATGGCACACTTTAATCGTG
Source organism: Clostridiales bacterium (assembly GCA_012511395.1). Lineage (GTDB taxonomy): Bacteria > Bacillota > Clostridia > Peptostreptococcales > Anaerovoracaceae > JAAZGD01. Next base: position 7,479 of record JAAZGD010000143.1, on the reverse strand, counting down.
AAGTAATTCCTGAGCGAAGGATGCATGCTAAGGGCTGGGGAGCTTATGGCAAGCTGACTGTAACCCATGATATATCAAAATACACAAAGGCAAAGGTTTTAAAGCTTGGAGCAGAGACAGAACTGTTTGTGCGGTTTTCAACTGTTGCAGGTGAAAGAGGAGCAGCTGACTGCGAAAGGGATATAAGAGGAGTAGCAGTAAAGTTCTATACAGAAGAGGGAAACTGGGACTTAGTTGGAAACAACACTCCTACTTTCTTCATTCGTGACGTTCACAACTTCTCAGACTTAAACCGTGCAGTAAAGAGAGACCCCCATACTGGCCGTCGTTGTGCTAAGAACAACTGGGATTATTGGACGCTGCTTCCTGAGTGCTTCCATCAAATCACTGTAGTAATGAGCGACAGGGGAATTCCTGCATCTTTTAGAAATATGCATTTCTTCGGGGAGCATACTTATTCCTTCTATAATGAGAAAAATGAAAGAGTATGGTGCAAGTTCCACTTTAAGACTCAGCAGGGAATCAAAAATCTTACTAATGAAGAGGCTTGCAAAATCAATGGAATGGACCGTGAATACCACGGAAAGGATCTTCATGAAGCTATTAACAGAGGAGATTTTCCAAAGTGGACCATGTATGTGCAGATCATGACAGAGGAGCAGGCTAAGAATCACTATGAGAATCCATTCGACATCACAAAGATATGGCGTCATAAAGAGTTTCCATTGATTGAAGTTGGTGTACTTGAAGTAAACAGAAATCCTGAGAACTTCTTCGCTGAAGTTGAGCAGGCTGCATTTACTCCGGCACACGTAGTTCCCGGAATTGGATTCAGCCCTGACAAGTTCCTCCAAGGAAGGCTTTTCTCCTATGGAGATGCTCAGCGTTATAGACTTGGTGTTAACCATAACCAGATTCCCGTTAATCGTGCAAAGGTTGATGTAAATGAATACCATAGAGACGGTTTCATGAGAACAGATGGTAATTACGGAAGAACACCTGCTTACTCTCCTAACAGCTACGGCTATTGGACTGCACAGCCGGAAGTTATGGAGCCACCTTTAGATTTAGATGGGGCTATGTATAACTACGATCCAAAGGATGACCCAACAGACGATTGCTTCCGTGCAGGAGGAGATCTTTTCAGAGATATGACAGAAGATAAGAGAGAGCTTCTAATTAACAACACAGTTACTGATATGGGTACCATAAGCGATAACATTAAGTATCGCCATGCAGTGCATTGCTACCATGCTGATAAAGAATATGGTGAAAGATTTACGAAAGCTGCAGGGCTTGATATGGAAAAGGTGTTAGAACTTTCCAAGCTTTCAAATGATGACTTAAATAAAGCTACTATTAATATTGACTAGAAGTTATTTAGGATACTTTAAGTAGTAATAAAAGAAGAGCCTTCAATTTTAAGTTGGAGGCTCTTTTTTATATAAGATATTTTTTAGTATTAAGATCTAGTTATATTAGCCTGTCCATTGGCCGTGAATGATCCCTTCTAAATAATAGGTGCCGTTATATTCTGTAAAGATTAACTTTAGGCTTCTCCAGTCGATTCCTTCATATTCTGGATTCACTCCATCAAAGTAGAAGTCAAAGAAGACACTGTCGGGGTAAACTTCCTCAATATTTGAAGGAGTGTTTCCAATTCGCATCACTTCATTGTCTCCTATATCAGGGGTATTAGCAAAGTCAAGGTCGTATATGAAAAGATCGTAATATTCATCAAAGGTAAGAAGAATAGGATGACCTGAACCATCATATATTCCCCATTGGTAAGTAAGGCCGTTACCTGATAAAGTCGATAAATCTTCTTTTGCAAAGACTATATCATAATCAATGTCTACGTAGTCGTAAGGTGTGAACCGTAAACCTGTGTCTTCATTTACAAAAAGTGAAACTGCTTCCCAGTTATTTTCCTTAATAAATTCCATAACTACTACAGCATTTGCCAAAGGGTCATTAGCACCTTGAGGTTGTTCTTCATCATGGTTACAGGCTGTAAAGGTTAAAAGAAAAAGTGAGATTAGAAGCAGTAATATAATGAGTTTTTTCATAAAAGCATTCTCCTTTAATATTGTGCTTACATTCTATCAAAAATTGCAGCATTTAAAAGAGAAAGATAATGGGTGTTATGGTATTATTAATAAGTGGAAGCTATGTAAAGGAGGTATGTGAGAATGAAGGAAGTATTATTATATGCATTGCAGGGTGAAAAGATGTGCTTTATACATGTGCTTTTAAACGCCCTTGATTTATCGGCTGCAGGTCACGGTGTGAAAATTATCTTTGAAGGAATGTCTGTAAAGCTGGTTTCTGTATTGGAGGAGGAGAAAAATCCTTTATACTTGAAGGCTAAAGAGAAGGGCCTTATTGCAGGGGTTTGTCTTGCCTGTTCAAAAACTCTTGGAGTTTATGAAAAGAATTTAGAATCAGGGCTTCCTATGCTTGATGATATGCAAGGTCATGCAGGTATTAAAAAATATGTGGAAGAAGGCTATATGGTAGTAAGCTTTTAAGAAAGGAGTATCATACTTATGAAATATGATTTTTCTGTTAAAGAAACAGACGGAAAAGATGTTTCTTTAAAAGACTTTAAAGGCATGTATGTGGTGCTGTACTTTTATCCTAAGGATAATACAGGTGCTTGAACAAAAGAAGCGTTGGAGTTCGGCGAACTCTATGAGGATTTCAAAAAAATCAACACTGAGATATTGGGGATAAGCAGGGACAGCTTGAAGTCCCATAAGAACTTTAGAGACAAGTATAGTCTGCCCTTTATGCTTTTAAGCGATGAAGATGTTTCTGTTCATAACATGTTTAATGTAATGAAAATGAAAAAGCTTTACGGAAAAGAGTATTTAGGAGTTGATAGATCCACCTTTGTTTTTAATAAAAAGGGGGAGCTGATTAAGGAATACAGAAATGTGAAGGTTGAGGGCCACGCAAGGGAGGTTTATGACTTCATAAAAGGTCTGGGATAAAAAAAGTATAATACTAACAATACATAAACAGATAATCACAAAAATTTAATAATTGTAAAGGAGAGATAGACTTATGGCAGAGGTGAATAGAGAAAAGCTGAAAATCCAGTATGAAAAAGAGCTGGAAAGGTTTCAAGAGACTCATAAAAAGTCGGGTGAGCTGTTTCAGAGGGCAAAGGGAAGCCTTCTTCAGGGAGTGCCTATGAACTGGATGACAAAATGGGCAGGCAGCTACCCTGTTTTTGTGAAAGAGGCAAAGGGTGCTCATTTTACCGATGTGGACGGTAATACTTATCTGGACCTGTGCCTTGGTGATACAGGTTCCATGATAGGCCATGCACCGGAGCCTGTAGTTGACGCAGTTTCAGATTATGTAAGGAAGGGAACTACCTTTATGTTGCCTACAGAGGACGGTATCTGGAATTCGGAGGAGCTGTCAAGAAGGTTTGGCATGAAATACTGGCAATATGCCACAAGCGCAACAGATGCCAACAGATTTGCCCTAAGACTGGCAAGGGAAGTAACGGGAAGGTGCATGGTAGTTGTGTATAACTGGTGTTACCACGGCACAGTAGATGAAACGGTGGCAATTCAGGATGAGAAAACAGGATGCACCGTTGCAAAGCCCGGCTCTCTGGGGCCTCAGTGCAACCCTAACATTACTACAAGGGTTATTGAGTGGAACGATGAGGAAGCTTTAGAGGAAGCACTGAAAAAAGGTGATGTGGCCTGCGTTCTTGCAGAGCCTGTTATGACTAACTGCGGTATTGTACATCCTTTGCCGGGATACCATGACAAATTAAGGGAGCTTACGAAGAAATATGGAACTATTTTAATAGTTGATGAAACTCATACTATTTGCGCAGGTGTTGGAGGCTATACAAAAGCCAACAATCTTTCTCCTGATATGGTGGTGGTAGGAAAGACTATTGCCGGAGGAATTCCGGCTGCAGCCTACGGTTTTACTGAGGAACTGGGAGAAAAAGTGGCAGCCGCCATACCTCCCGAGCTTTGCGATATTGGGGGAATCGGAGGAACTTTGGCTGCCAATGCTTTGAGCATGCATGCAATGAAGGCCGTTCTTTCCCAGGTTCTCACAGAAAAGTTCTATGAGAAAACCCTGCCTTTGGCAAAAAGATTTAATGAAGGTGTCCAAAGCGTCATATCAAAATATGATTTACCGTGGAACACTACTCAATTGGGGTGTCGTACAGAATACTGGTTTAAAAGGGAGCCTGCCAAAAACGGCGGAGAAGCAGAGGCCGCAGTGGATTTTGAGCTTGATCAGTATATGCACCTTGCAAGCTTAAACAGGGGAATACTGATGACGCCGTTTCACAATATGGCATTGATCTCACAGGAAACTACCGTACAGGACATAGATTACCACAGTGAGGTATTTGAGGAGATAGTTAAGGCCATTCTTTAACAGAACAGGTGATTATGAAGAAGGAAGAATATTTTATATATGGGGAGAAAGAAATTCGGCACCTTAGGGAAAGGGACAAAGTCCTGGGAGAATGGATAATTGAAAGAGGCGTTATTAAAAGGCCTGTTGATTCCGATCTTTTTGAAAGCCTTATAGATGCTATAGTAGGGCAGCAGATTTCTTCAAAGGCGCACGCTACTGTGTTTAGGAGGATGAAGGACAGGTTTTCCATAACTGCCGAAGGCCTTGGAGAAGTTTCTAGAGAAGACCTTCAAAGGTGCGGCATAACCATGAGGAAAGCAAACTACATCAAGGGCATAACGGATGCAGTTCTTTCAGGGGAAATAGACCTTGAAAAGATTAAGGAAATGGCTGATGAAGATGTAATAAAAACTCTTGTCAAGCTAAAGGGAATAGGCAAATGGACGGCAGAGATGCTTATGATCTTTTCACTGAAAAGGCCTGATATTATAAGCTATGATGACCTTGCTATCAGAAGAGGCATGATGAAGTTGTATAAACATAGGGATATTACTCCTGAATTGTTTGAGAAATACAGAAGGCGGTATTCTCCTTATTCAAGTGTGGCCAGCCTCTATCTGTGGGAAAAATCAAAAGAGTAATAATGAAAAGGGCCTGTAAAACAGGCCCTTTTGAGGTGTCTAATTGGGCACTACCCAATAATTTTCTCCAGTGATTCCATATCACCCTTCTGTTTAATGCCGGCCATCAATGGCTCTTTATCCAAAGTTTCACTTAAACCTGCTTTTTCAAGGGTTACAATGGCAGCTTTTAGCAATTCCACACTTTTCTCGTTTGGAGTTCCTTCCCCATTTTTAAAGAAAGGAATGCTTTTGTAGTGAGTCTTTGTAAGGTTGACTTTTGTAGGGTCTACGAGAATTGTTCCTCCCTTTGTGGCTACATTTAAGCCTTCTTTAAGAACGGCCAGTACACTTTTGTTTTCAAGAAACACTATATCTGCCAAATCCTCATATAAAGTAACCTTAGGATTATTAGTTACAACTATCTTATTCATCTTATCCTCCTTTAGAATATGTTTGTTTTTATCTTCCGATTAAAAGATAACAGATTAAGATATGTTCATTTCAATAGGGAATTTTTGAAGAATGTAAAGCCAGGTTCACAAAGCTCTTAATATGAGATAAAGCTAAAGCCTTCTTGCCGCATACATTGACTAAAAACCCTTATTCTCATATACTTTAATAAGTCTTTTCTTTATGAACAGCGGAGGCAGCACCTATGAAAATCGGTGACTTTGCAAGAAAATTTAATCAAAATGTGAGTACGGTCAGGTTTTATGTGAATAACGGATTGCTTCTTCCTAAAATAGTTAACGGAAGATACGATTTTGATTCTCAATGTGTAAAGGATATGGAACGGATCATGAAATATAAAACCTTCCACTTTACTCTTGAAGAAATTCAATTGCTGTTCTTTATGGAAAAGGCTTCCGGATTTAAGGATGAGGTTATAGTGCAGATTTGCGCTGAGATTTTGAGAAACAAAAAGGAAGAACTTATAGAATACAGGGAAAAGCTTTCAGATTATCTTCAGGAAATTGACGAAGAGCTTTCCAGCTTAAGCCTTTCTCCTGATGTAAAAGAGGGGACAGGAGTGCCTTTTTCCTTCATACCTGATCTTTACTGTCCAAAATGCCAGGTGCCTCTTAAACTGGAGGATGCCAGGCTTATGCATAACAGCCTTGATAAAGGAAGACTGTGGTGTGACTGCGGATATGAAGCGCATATCGAAGAAGGGATCATTAAACTAAAGGATTGCGTGGAGGAAACGCCCTTTAAGGCCTTTGAAAATGTTGAATCTGTCATATCCATGAAAGAGCAGTTCTCGCCGTCCTACAGGCTTCTTATAGGAAAGGCGTATCAGCAGATTTACCAAAACGCATACTATGATGCGGAAGAAGCAAAACACGTATTGTTCGGACCCTTTACCTTTAACTTCTTATTGGAGTATCTTGACAGACTGGGAACATTGAACACATATATAATCTTTGATCCTTCTGTTAAAAGGATGGAGAAACTGAAGAAATATTTATCTTCATCCTCTGCAAAAATTGTGTTTATTGCAGGCTTGGCCTCACAGTTGCCTTTAAGGCACAGAAGCTGTAATTTATATATTGATGATTATTCAACGGTAAATCATCTCTTTACATATTCTAAGTACCCTTGTGAAGAAATTGGGCCTTTAATAAAGAAAAACGGTATTGTGACAGGTATTTTTTCAGTGTATGATAAAGCACCTGAAACTCTTAGGAACTTTAAAGAATTTCACCCTCAATTTCCCTTTGAATTAATGAAGCTCTTTCATTTAAGGCAGGCCTGGGAAAGAAGCGGGTTTGAAATGTATGAAGAAAAAGAAATGGGAATTACAACGGGAAATGAAATTCACTCCAATATGGGCGTTCTTGGGGAACAGATTGGAGTCTGGACTTACTCCTTAAAGAAAACAGACAGAAGGAAATAACTTAAAGAAGAGAGGATATTATGGAAAGATTTGATGTAGCTACCCTGAAGCTGGGAGAAGATGTGACTGAGTTCTATATGGTGAGAAGCATTGCCGTGAGAATCGGGTCCAACGGTAAAAAATATTTGGATGTTTTATTAAGCGATAAAACAGGGGATATCAGCTGTAAAAAATGGGACGTGTCAGATTCTGATGAAATTATGTTTGCCCAAATAAAAGAAGGTGACGTTGTTAAGATTCAAGGCAAGGTGAAAGACTTTAATAACCAGCTGCAGATGACCATAACACAGATGAGAAAGGCTACAGACGATGACCCTGTAGACAGGGAGAGCCTTGTGAAAGCAGCCCCTCTTTCAGCTGAAGAAATGTTTGAATATATTTTATCTGTAGCAAATGATATTGAGGATGAGGACTTTAAAAAGGTTTCTGTTAAAGTCCTTGAGGACAATAAAAGGAAGCTTGCTTATTACCCTGCTGCCCAAAGAAATCATCATGCCGAGAAATCAGAGCTTCTTTATCACATGACAAGAATGATTAATGCAGGCCTTAAGT
>JAAZGD010000142.1 GCA_012511395.1 Clostridiales bacterium | reverse complement strand
GATATAAACAGGAGGCTGAAGGAACTGAATAGGAGCGACAGCATACCTTTTGCTTTTTGAGTTTATGCTACATACGCTGTAAAGTCGAATCTATCTGATAAGAAGGTTCACTCAATAATTGATAAACTAAATCCATATCTAAGGTCTGTTGAAACCACAAGCGGAAAAAAACGAGTTCGGGAATTTTATGCAATGACTGCAGAAGATGCCTATGCTATTTTTGAAGCCATGGCAGAAATTCATAACTGCACTCACAAGTTGAAGCTTATTCCACCTACAGAAGAAGAGGCCAGAGAGGCGGAAATCGCGGAAGAGATAGATAAGGAAAGTTAAGAACGGCTCTCGAACTTCTCTTTCTTAAAGTGCAAAATACCTGCAGGTGAGGTTGTAGAATATGGGTTCCTAGAGGGTGTTAAGGCTCTAGTAGTGGATGATCGCCATGTGGAATATGAAGGAGAGATAATGTCGTTATCAGCATTGGCAAAACTCCTGTCAGGAAAGAAATATAGTGTACAAGGACCTCTCTATTTTAAGTATAGAGGCGAATGGCTTAATGATATTAGGGCTAGGCTAGGAGTTTAATATTTAGGCATTAAAAAAGCGACCTTTGCGGTCGCTTTTAGTGTTTATTAGATAAACAGGTTTACGTTGGATTCTTCTGCTTCACCTAGGTAGGTGGCTACTCCTCCAAGTTCTACGCCGTCTATGAGTTCCTCCTTGGTGATACCCATGATGTCCATGGACATGGTGCAGGCGATTAGATGTATGCCGCTTGCCATGGCCTGTTTCATCAGTTCTTCAAGAGAGTTTACGTTCTAGTTGTTCATAACCATATTCATCATCTTGGTGCCCATGCCGGCCATGTTCATCTTTGAAAGGGTAAGTTTGTCTGCACCCTTTGGCATCATGGCTCCAAACATCTTCTCCATGAAAGGTTTCTTTACTTTGTCGCCGTCAGGTTTTCTGAGAGCATTTAAGCCCCAGAAGGTGAAGAACATGGTGACCTTTCTTCCCATGGAAGCTGCTCCGTTTGCAATGATGAAGGAGGCCAGCACTTTATCAAGGTCACCGCTGAAGACGATGATGGTTTTGCCGTCATCTTCACCTGCTGCTGTTGCTACTTTCTGGGTTATGGGTAAAGTGGTACCTGTTCCCTTTTTGATGTAGGAAACGTACTGCTTGTCTTCTTTGTCACCGCAGATGTAGGTGTTTCCCGTTCTTCTGCACCAGCTCTGTACATCCCTTGGGAATCCCATGTCTGTTGCTTTAATTTTTACTATTGTACCGTCAGGCAGATTCTTTAAAGTTTCGTTTACTCTAATGATGGGTCCCGGGCACTGGAGACCTGCACAGTCTACAATAACCACATCTTCATCATTAAGTGGGATTAAGTGTTCCTTACTCATTTCATCATCCTTTTCTTTTTCAAAATCTCTAAAGTGGAGAGTTTTATACAGAGAGCTGCCACAGGCAAGAGCACAAACATTTTCAAAGCCGTTTCCTTTTAGGATTCGTATAGCGTTGTAGGAGCGTACTCCTATGGCACAGTACACAATTATTCTCTTTGTTTTATCAAGCTCCTTAATTCTGCTTCGCAGTTGGCCTAAGGGGATATGTACGGAGCCCGGGATTGCAAAGGCAGTTCTTTCTTCTTCTTCACCGGCGTCAAGAATTATTATATCTTCTTTTTGTTCTATAAGTTTATCAAGCTCACTTGCATCGATGAACTTAATCATGTCCTTTAAAATGTTTTCAGCTACAAAGCCCAGCATGTTTATGGGATCTTTTGCAGAGCCAAATGGCGGTGCATAGCAAAGCTCCAATTCCTTAAGGTCGTAAATTGTTCCGTTAAGTCTCATGACAGAGGACAGAACATCCATCCTTTTGTCTACGCCGTCCTGGCCCACTACTTGGGCTCCATAGATATGGCCGTCCTTTTGAAAGATAAGTTTAAGGACCATGGGAGTGGCTCCGGGATAGTAACCTGCATGGGATTTCTGGTTTATTAAAACTACCTGGTAATCTTCATACTTCTTTAAGCCCATGGCGTTTAATTGTTTTTCATTAAGTCCTGTGCTAGCTGCAGTTAAGT
>JAAZGD010000141.1 GCA_012511395.1 Clostridiales bacterium | reverse complement strand
TGCATCTTCTTTATACTTTTTATAAAGCTTTTTGGCGAAGCTTTCCTTAAATCCCAAAGCCTTCAACCTGTCCAACATGCCCATTATCTAAGCCACCTGACATTCCTTGCATGTCTTCTTATGGGGTTTCTTTTGTAAATCTTGGCCAGTTTAATTAAGTCTTTCTTATTGTTCTTTTTGGGAGTCTTATGCACTGCATCCAAAAGCATCAATAGCATTTTCCCCAAGTCTTCCCCTTGAGAAAAGCCTGCTTCTATAAGATCATCTCCGTCAATTGCCAGGTCCTCAATAAATATGGGTTCTTTATTTGCCTTTATTTCTGACATCTGGATTTCTCTTGATACAATTTTATCCTCTGCACCATCCATAATGATTCTTTGAGCCTTGGAGAGATTATGGAGATATGTGTAACGATCCATTCCAATTTTAGCAATAAGCCTTTTCAGCTCTTCTGTGGTCTTCATAAAATACAGTTTTTCAAGGTAGTTATACTGGTCCTGAAAGTGTGTCATATATTCCTTTGTGTGAGGCAGTTCTGAAGCTGCTTTTACAGACCTGGAGCCTCTGAATATATAGTAAAACAATCCTGTTCTTCTTAACTCATTTCGCTTTGTTTTATGGATATTATCGCAATATGTGGAGAAATCATCCAGCTCATGCCTGCTCATCTTATGGGCAATTTCTTCCCCTATAATATAAGGCATCAAGTCTGCTCCTGCCAAAAATCTTAAACCCTCCCCTGCCTTTTCACTTGAGATAATCCTTAAGAATTCATCCAGAAGCTTTTCCTTTGAAACAAATTGAGTTTCTTCGGCATTTCTCACCATGGCCTTGAAGGTCTTTTCCTCAATTATTAAGTCATGCTCTGCGGCCATCCTTATTCCTCTTATCATTCTTGAAGGATCCTCCTTGAACCTGACATCAGGATCTCCCACGGTCTTTAAAATCTTGTTCTTCAGATCTTCTCTGCCATTAAACGGATCCGCCACGCCCTTGGAAGGGCTTACAGCTATGGCAGTTATAGTAAAATCCCTTCTCTTTAAATCACTTTCTATGTCCTTTACAAAGGTGATTAAGGAAGGCCTTTTATGGTCATCATAATCTTTTTCAACCCTAAAGGTGGCTATATCTATTATGAGGCCCTCATCGCCTTTTTCCTTTTCAGGCAAAAGTCTTACCACGCTTAACTTTTCATTGAGCACCTCTGCTTCAGGAAGGATTTCAACAAGCTCCTGCCATGTGGCATCAGTTGCCAAATCCCAGTCTAAAGGTTGAAAACCAAGAAGGCTGTCTCGTACACAGCCTCCCACTGCATAAATGGAAAATTTCTTTTCCTCTACTCTCATCATTACATCGCTTACAGCTTTTGGTAGCTTTATCATATTCAGTCTTCTCCCCCTCTAGAATTTATAGAGCCTTCTATTATCCAACGTCCAGACTCTGTCAGAAAAGTCTCCTTTTTTTATGTTGGAAAGCGCTTCTTCCATATCGTACATTCTGGCATCGATCATATCTATATAATGCAACATTTCCGCTTCCGGAAACAGCGGCTTTTTAGGACTTCCGAACTCAGGCTCATAGTGATGGGATAAAACCATATGCTCCATAAGTA
>JAAZGD010000140.1 GCA_012511395.1 Clostridiales bacterium | reverse complement strand
GTCTATAATTCCCTCCATGCCCTCTTCCATATACACTTCGCTGGAAGTATTGAAAGGCTCTGTACGGAAATTTGTAAACCTGGTTGCCGTCACATCTTTTCCCCCTTCTTCAATAACTGAAAAAGCGACGGGGACTTTACCTATTTGAGAAAGTGAAGCAATTTCAGCCCTGGCCTTTTCAATGTTCTTGTCCATGAAGAAATCTGCCAGAAGAAGATAGCCTCCGGGGCTGAATTTTACAATTTGTTCATTTGCCTTCTGACCTAAAGGGCATCTGCTCCAAAAGAGCTGGCCTACCTTTTCTTCCAAAGACATTTCACTTAGAATACTTCTTGCCAGCATAGTTTCATCTGTAATTACGCTGTTTTTATTAGAGGCCACTTCTGTTTTCTCATTTTGAAAGATGAGAAAGCCTCCTCCTATTACCATTAAAACAGCCAATATTATTGTTAATCCTTTAATAATTCTCATCTTCTAAATCTTCTTAAGTCAATCCTTATAATCCAACAACCCATACCTGATTTTCCATGTCAGCACTCTGGCCACAGAATCATTAATATCAGTAATCTCCAAGGTGCCGTTTTCAACAGCTTCAAGAACATCCTTAATTGCCCCTTCATAATTTGTGGCCCAGATCATATTATTGCCTGCTTTAATTGCAGCCACAGCAACTTTATCCTCTTCTAAATATTCATCAAAGATATGGCTGTCAATATCGCTTATTATAATTACTCCTTCAAATCCCAATTCTTCTCTTAAGTAGGTGTGCCATTTTTTAGAAAGGGAAATAGGCCTGTTCTTGTCCACGCTTCCCGCACTTGCCACCACCTTGTTTGACATCATTATTGAAGGCGCCCCCATGTAACACCCATCCATAAAAGCTTCCGTATTGTCCCCTGAATAGTACCTTAGCACTGAGCTCATACCTATTTCATCATAAAGGAGGACTAAACGTTTAATATATTCTGAAGCGATCTCCTTTGGCTGACCCAAGGTCTGTTCATAAAGGCTTTCTCCGGGATTTGTCACAATGTTTGTAATAGGTCCGAAGTTTAAGTTTAAGCCCATCCTTCTTAAAAAGAGCAGCTTCTCTTCTTCCTGACTTAAAACTCCTTCAAGGCCGCTCTCGTCATAAAGAGCTCTTGGCAACTTGTAGGGAGATGGTCTGAAAGCGGGCCATTTAGATACTGCCGTATAAGCTTCCCCTTCCTCTGCCACACATTGAAAAGGCTTAATATATGTATTTTCATACATCTCTTTAAATACACCGGCTGCCTGTTCAGGGTCCCTGTCTTCAAAAAAAGTACCGGTATAAATAATCCCTCCAATATGGTAATTGGAAAGTGCATCAAGGTCGCTCCCATCATCCCTGTAAGGCGTTACAAAGAGTTGTCCCACCTTTTCCTCAAGTGTCATTTCTTCCATAACCTTTTGGGCCATCTCAGAGTTTCCTATTACAACTCCCTTTCTGTAAGGGTTAATAGGTTCGGGGATTTTCGTCTCCTGATACAATAAGAAGGTGCCTATAGCTCCTGCAGTTATTAATAGAATAAGTCCCGGGACAATATATTTTAAAAGTCCCCCGCCTTTACTGCTGCCGTTATTGTTTTCTTTTGTCTTCTTTTCCATGGATATTTTTACCGCCTTTTGCTTATCAGCTAAATTATATTTTACCATTCTTTAAGGGCAAAAGTAATAAAAAAGCTCAGGTTTTTTTAACCTGAGCTTTATTTAAGTCTCTAACTACTCAATAATCTCAACTACTACTCCCGAACCTACTGTTCTTCCGCCTTCTCTTATAGCGAATCTTAAGCCTTCTTCGATTGCGATAGGTGTAATAAGTTCAATTGTCATTGTGATGTTATCTCCTGGCATACACATTTCAACACCTTCAGGTAATGAAAGGTCTCCTGTTACGTCTGTTGTTCTAAAGAAGAACTGTGGTCTGTAGCCGTTAAAGAATGGTGTATGTCTTCCGCCCTCTTCCTTCTTAAGCACATATACTTCTCCCTTAAACTTTGTATGTGGTTTAATGGAGCCCGGTGCTGCCAGAACCTGGCCTCTTTCGATTTCAGTTCTCTGTACTCCTCTTAACAGTGCTCCGATGTTATCTCCGGTTTCAGCTCTGTCTAAAAGCTTTCTGAACATCTCAACTCCTGTTACTACTACCTTTCTCTTCTCCTCTGTAAGGCCTACGATTTCTACTTCGTCTCCCACAGTAAGAACGCCTCTTTCCACTCTTCCCGTTGCTACCGTTCCTCTTCCTGTAATGGAGAAAACATCCTCTACAGGCATGCTGAAGGGTTTGTCGTTATCTCTTACAGGTTCCGGAATATATGTGTCTATCTGCTCAAAGAGTTCTATTATCTTGTCTCCCCATGGGCCTGCTGTATCTTCCAATGCCATCAAAGCTGATCCTCTGATTATGGGGGTATCGTCTCCTGGGAATTCGTACTGGTCAAGAAGCTCCCTTACTTCCATCTCTACTAAGTCAAGAAGCTCATCGTCATCCACCATGTCGCATTTATTTAAGAATACTACGATATAAGGTACTCCTACCTGTCTTGATAATACGATGTGCTCTCTTGTCTGGGGCATGGGGCCGTCTGTTGCTGCCACCACCAGAATTGCTCCGTCCATCTGAGCTGCTCCTGTTATCATGTTCTTTACATAGTCAGCGTGTCCCGGGCAGTCTACGTGAGCATAGTGCCTATTTGGTGTCTCATACTCTACGTGGGATGTTGCTATGGTGATTCCTCTTTCCTTTTCTTCAGGGGCTTTGTCTATCTGATCAAAGTCCACTTTTGCTCCAAGGCCGTATCTATCATACAGTGTCTTGGTTATTGCCGCTGTCAATGTGGTCTTACCGTGGTCTACGTGACCTATGGTTCCTATGTTTATATGCGGCTTTGTCCTTTCAAATTTTTGCTTAGCCATCTTACTTTTCCTCCTAATAC
>JAAZGD010000139.1 GCA_012511395.1 Clostridiales bacterium | reverse complement strand
GATTGCAGCTCCGCTTACCCTTGGTCCATCCTTCACAATGGTATCCTTTAAATCATAGTTTATTACATTTTGACCAAGAAGGTAGTAGTCGTCGCCATATTGTTTTTCAACTGTCTCTCTTATGCTTTCTACCAAGGCAAAGCTTTCATCCCCTTCATCATCTGCATCTGCATACAGGATTATTCTTGTTTTCCCTTTTTTTATAAATTGTTCCTTCTGTTCCTTTTCCAGAAAGCCTTGAGGGATAGTAACCCCCACTGTTCCCGAATAGGAGATCACCGTATCTATATTTGGTAAAGCTTTTAAATTGTCTGATAGCAAGGCTTCCTTGCCCATATCTCCACCGGGTATTATGATTACCATCTGTTGTTTCTCTCCAAAAACCTCTCCTATCTCCTTGGCATCAAGATCAAGCTGTGAGCCTTCTGCATGGATCCCTGAAGAACCGTATATGAACTGGTTTTCAGACTGGGCAAAGTAGCTGGGAGCTATTAAAAGGAAAAACACTATGGACAAGGGAATGCAGACTCTCATAACAAAACGGCTGAACTTTGTAAAGGGAGGTATGAAATTCCTATGGTGAGTTTTATCCATAAGCTTTGTTGTATAAACTGTGAGAATAGGTAAAAGCAACATTACGGATAAAAAGCTGAAGAGTATTCCTTTTGCCAAAACCCATCCCAAGTTAGGTCCCAATCTAAACTCCATCAAGGTCAGTGCCAAAAATCCAAAGACTGTTGTGGTAGCGCTGGCGGCCACTGCAGGGGCTGCTTCTCTCATGGCAGAAAGCATGGCTCCTTCTATATTGTTTTTTTCTGCTCTATGTCTTGAAAAGCTGTGGAGCAAAAATATAGCATAGTCCATGGAAACTGCCAACTGAAGCACTGCGCTTGTAGATCTTGTCACATAGGATATTTCTCCCACAAAGTAATTAGTGCCCTCGTTTAACAGAATTGCAATTCCTATGGTTAAAAGGAATAACAAAGGCTCTATAAAGGAGCTTGTTGAAAGAAGAAGAATAATAAGCACAAGAGGTACTACGAAGAATATTATTTTAGAAACTTCATTTGACGTCAAAGACTGCATAGTTGCCTGATTAAGAACTGAGCCTGACATGGTCATTTCTTTATTTACAGTCTCTCTAACACCTTCTACTACCCTTTCACTGATTTCGGAATCTGCAGCCACCAAGTATAGCGCTCCTTTATCCTTGTACCATGCTTCCTGCTCCTTTTTATCCATAAAGGCTAAAGGTTGATTTAAATCAGTAATATCATCAAGCCAAAGTACACTTTCAACACCTTCCACCCCTTCGATTTTCCCCTTTATTTCCAAAGCTTCCGCTACGGAAACGTCTTTTACATAAACACTTAAGTTTGGTATTTCATCATCAAAGGTTTCCTTAACCTTATCAAGGGCTATTGATGAGGGCACATCCTTTGGAAGATATTCTGTTAAGTCATAGTTAATGTTAACAAAAAGCATTAAAACGAGGCAGACCATTGCCAGAAATATTATGGACAGCATTATTGTCTTTTTAAACCTCAAAACAAGCTTAGCCATGGAATCCTTCCAAAGTTAATTAACATCTGTTGATTTATGAACATGTGTTAAGTATAATAGAAGGAGCCCTAAGGCGCAATAACCATTTTGAGACATATTGTTTTTTACAGGACAAAAGTCCCATAAGTGTTGGAAAAGGAGAAGAAAATGGAGATAATTCCGCAGGATAGAAGAGTGAGAAGAACAAAGGAGCAGTTAAAGAACGCTTTAGTAGGCCTGCTTTTGGAAAAGGACATAAACAGCATTACTGTTTCTGAAGTAACATCCATAGCAGATGTTAACAGAAGCACCTTTTATCTTCATTATAGAGATATATACGATCTTTATGAAAAACTGCAGAATGAAATATATACGGAGCTTAAACAGATCTTTGAAAGGCATCTAAAACAAAACAGAAGATTGGGGCTTCACCCTATAGTTGCGGAAGCCTTTGACTTTCTTGCAAAAAACAAGGAGCTTTGTGTGGCTGTATTAAATTCAAAGGATTCAGAACTTCTCTCAGGTATTATACAGCTTGGGAAACCTAACACAGAGGAGGAATGGCGATCTCTTGTGGGAAACATTGATCCCGGCCTTTACGAATACCATTACGCTTACATAACTCAAGGATGCGTCGGTCTTCTTCGTTACTGGCTTCTTTCGGGAATGAAAGAAAGCCCTGCCGACATGGCAAGGCTTGCTCAACAAATGATAGATCAATCCTATATTGCATAAAGGTTTTTACAGGAAGGCGTTGTAAATCACTCTGATGGCTTGCTCAAAATCCGTGTTGCTCACTCCGATTATAATATTCATTTCGCTGGAGCCCTGGTCTATCATTCTCACATTTATATTGGCATCTGCCAATGCTGTGAACAGCTTTGCGGAAACGCCGGGCCTTTGAGACATGCTGCAGCCTACTGTAGCTATCAAGGCTATATCATTAAACACATCTACTGTGTCAGGATTAAGCTTTCTATTTATTTCATCAACTATGTCGTCGATTTTTCCCTCTGCCGCTTTTGTGTTGATTACTACTGAAACATTGTCAATACCTGTAGGACAATGCTCCGTCAATACACCGTAATCTTCAATTATTCCCAGCACCCTTCTGATAAAGCCCCTCTCTGTAGCCATCATATTTTTATAAATAGCTATAACTGTAAAATCCTTGCTGCCTGCAATTCCTGTTATGATTCTATTTAAACTGGGTTCTTCTTCTGAAGTAATCATAGTTCCCGGGTCCTCAGGGCTGTTTGTGTTTTTAATATTTATTGGGATATTGGCAATACGTGCAGGATAGATGGCATCCTCATGAAGCACACCGGAACCCATATAGGCCAGCTCTCTTAATTCCTTATAGCTAAGCCTTTCAATCAAATCCGATTTTACTATTCTTGGATCTGCCACCATAAGTCCTGAAACATCAGTCCAGTTTTCATAAACATCGGCATTTACTGCCCTTGCCACAATTGCCCCTGTAATATCTGAGCCTCCTCTTGTAAAGGCTTTAATCTTTTTATTGGGAAGAGTGCCGTAAAATCCCGGCAGAACAGCCCTCTCATGATTCCTAAGCTCTTTGCTTAAGGCTTCATTGGTCTCTTCCTCCAGGAATTTCCCATTCTCATCAAATAGGACAAGGCCTGCTGTGTCTACAAAGTCAAAGCCTAAATACTTCGCTATAACTATGGCATTTAGAAATTCACCCCTGCTGACAATATAGTCTTCCGATGCGCCTTACACCAGCTTCCTTCTTATTTTTGAGAAGTATTCAGATAAGTAATGCTCGAGGCCCAGTCCCACATATACGGCTGTATACCTGTCACAGACAACCTGAAGCACCTGCTCGAAGGGGAAATTATGCTCTATATGAGTTTTACACAAAAACAACAGATCTGTAATTTTGCTGTCCCCCTCATATCTTTTCCCGGGAGCAGACACCACCACATATCTTCTTTCCTCATCTTTAGTCACTATATCTTTAAGCTTAGCAAGCTGAATTACATCTGCAACAGAGGTTCCTCCAAATTTTGCTACCTTTATTCCCATAACCTTCTTACCTCACTAAAACAAATTGTTCCTTCTTTTTGTAAAAGCCCCATGATATTTCTTACTATATATGAGTTTTTTGTGAAATACAATAAAAATTCACTGATTTTTACCTTATTTATAGGCTTTTATCCCATTCAGCAGCTTGTCCACCTTATCTGTCTTCTCCCAGGGCGCCTCCTCTTCCCTTCTGCCAAAATGACCATAGGCTGCCAGATTTTTATAAATCGGCCTTCTTAAGTTTAAAGCTTCAATGATGCTCTTTGGCGTAAAATTGAAAACCCGGCTCACAAGCTGTACAAGCTTATCATCCTCCACCACTCCTGTGTTAAAGGTATCAATAAATATTGATACGGGCTCACTGACGCCGATGGCATAAGCAAGCTGCAGCTCCACTCTTTTACAAAGTCC
Source organism: Clostridiales bacterium (assembly GCA_012511395.1). Taxonomy (GTDB): domain Bacteria; phylum Bacillota; class Clostridia; order Peptostreptococcales; family Anaerovoracaceae; genus JAAZGD01. Next base: position 20,226 of record JAAZGD010000139.1, on the reverse strand, counting down.
TGCTGCCACCAAGTTTTTTGCCACATATCTTGCATAGTAGGTAGCCGATCTGTCAACTTTTGTGGGGTCCTTTCCCGAGAAGCATCCCCCTCCGTGCCTTGAGTATCCACCATAAGTATCCACAATTATTTTTCTGCCCGTAAGGCCGGAGTCTCCATGAGGCCCTCCCACCACAAAGCGCCCTGTAGGATTCACAAGATATTCTGTGTTTTCATCAAGAAGATATGAAGGCACAGTCTTCTTTATAACCTCTCTTATTACATCCTCTCTGATGGTTTCCTGGGAAACTTCAGGGTTGTGCTGAGTTGACACAAGAACCTTGTCTACCCTCACAACCTTGTCATCCTCATATTCCACTGTGACTTGAGTTTTGCCGTCAGGTCTTAAGTAGGGAATAGTTCCATTTTTTCTAACCTCTGTCAATCGCTTGGCCAATTTGTGGGAAAGACTTATGGGCAAAGGGATAAGCTCTTCCGTTTCGTCACAGGCATAACCGAACATAATACCCTGGTCTCCTGCACCGCCGGGATCAACGCCCATGGCAATATCAGAGGACTGCTCATCAATGGCTGTAAAAACTGCACAGGTCTGCCCGTCAAAGCCGTACTTCCCCCTGTCATAACCTATATCAAGAATTACATTTCTCACTACTTTGGGGATATCCACATAACAGCTTGTGGATATTTCTCCCATAACCATGGCATAGCCTGTAGATACAGTAGTCTCTACAGCCACTCTTCCAAAGGGGTCCTGCTTCAAAATCTCATCTAAAATGGCATCTGAGATCTGGTCGCACATTTTATCAGGATGACCTTCCGTAACTGACTCTGATGTAAATAATTTTTTCATTTTTATCTCCTTCATTAAAAAAACCTCTTTCAAAGAAGAGGTTCAACTGTCACATTTTCCTCATCTCTCAGAACCTTAATGTTCTGTAGGATTTAGCACCTTGGATTAATTTCCAGGTTGCCGGGCTTCACGGGGCCTATTCCCTCAGCCGCTCTTGATAAGGTTATTCAATTCTACTCCTATTATAATTCTCTCAATATTATTGTCAACACCTTATCCAATGTATCGTTATTTTATGGATTTAGTGATATAATCATCTCCAATCAATGAATAATACTGGAGGTACATACATATGGTAAGAGATTTACGCAGGAAAGATAAAGCCGTATCAGAAGAGGAAGCTTTAAGCATCCTAGTTTCACAGACTCACGGTGTCCTTGCAGTAAACGGAGACGATGGGTATCCTTATGCAGTCCCTGTAAGCTATGTTTATCAGGACGGCATCATTTACTTCCATTGTTCCTCTGTGGAGGGGCACAAATTGTCTGCAATTAAAAAAGACCCCAGGGTATGCTTTTGTGTTGTGGCAAAAGATGATATTAAGCCTTCTGACTTCACCACGAAGTTTGCCAGCGCTATAGCCTTCGGAAAGGCCCGCATCCTTGACAAGGTAGAGGATATACTGGGTCCATCCATGATGATTCTGGAAAAGTATTCGCCTGACTTCATAGAAGACGGAAAGGAATACATGGAAGAATGTAAAGGCCAATATCTGGTAGTTGCAATAGACATCGAGCGCCTTACAGGAAAGGCTCCCAAGTAAATGATTGAACCTATGAGATGAAAGAGCCCATCAAGATTTCTTGATGGGTTCTTTTTATTCCTTACTTATCAAACACCTCCGAAGCCTTTTTCATTATCTCAATTATAGGAAGATGCTGGGGGCACTGCTCTTCACATTGACCGCAGGCTGTACACATGGAGGCCCTTCGCTTTTCGCCGAACCACTGATTGTAGTCGGCCTGGATCTTTTCACTTTTTTCATAAAGATGATACTGATTGTATAGATCAATGATTGTAGGGATATCCAATTTCACAGTACAGGGCAAACAGTATTTACAGCCGGTACAGGGATAAACCTCCATCTTCCTATACTTATTTGCCACATCGGTAATCAGATTCTTCTCCTCTTCTGTAAGAGCGTTTTCACGGGCATCTGACAAGGTCGCCAGATTCTCTTCAAGCTGATTGAAGGAATGAACCCCGTTTAGTATAGTCAAAACTTCAGGGAAATTGGCCACCCATCTTAAAGCCCAAGAAGCAGGTGTTCTCTTTACTTCACTTTCCTCGAACTTCTTCATTATCCCCGTAGGCACCTTATCTGCCAGTTTCCCTCCCTTTAAAGGCTCCATCACTATAACAGGGATATTAATGGAGGCGGCTTTCATAAGCCCTTTAAGTCCCGCCTGGAAGTGAGTGTCCATATAATTAAACTGAATCTGACAGAAGTCCCAGGGGAACTCCTCCAAAACCTGACAGAAAAAATCTACTTCATCGTGAAAGGAGAATCCTATATGTTTGATTCTTCCTTCCTTTTGTTGCTTAAGAAGGAAGTCCATCAGATTAAATCTTTTAGCCCTTGCCCATATGGGAACGGTAATATTATGGACCAGATAAAAATCTATATGGTCTGTTTTCAGTCTGCCAAGCTGTTCAAAGAAGATTTTCTTCATCTGCTCTTCATCCTTTGCAAGCCATACAGGCATTTTGTCCGCCAAAAACACCTTGTCCCTATAGGGACCCTTAAGGGCTTCCCCTACTGCAACCTCGCTTTCTCCTTTATGATACATATATGCTGTGTCCACATAGTTGCAGCCATTATCTATAGCATGCCTTATCATCCTAACAGACTCTTCGTGATTTAATGAGCCGTCTTCATGTACGGGCATTCTCATGGTTCCGAAACCAAAGAGGGAAATTTTTTCACCCGTTTTATTAAATGTTCTGTATTCCATCATGCTCTCCTTTTCCAATATCTTATTATCCTATTTAACGAACTTACTTTCAAGATGGTTTTATGCTGTGATATAATGAGCAAAATCAACATAAGCTGATGCCCTAAAGGAGGTATGCTATGAACGTCTGTAAAAAGAGCACGGAATATATTAAAACCATGAATCTGCTGGATATGGGGCTTCTGAAAAACTGCATGTTTTTCGGCGGACTTCTTACAGGCCTGTTTGTAAAAAAAGAAGCCAAGGTAAAGGTGGCAGCAGTATCAGGTCTTTTGTTTACATCTACCCTGCTTCTTGTAACTGCGCCCTTTCTCAAATACATGATGGAGGAAGAAGAAACAGAGGACTAGAAATTGACTAAAGAAGCTTTAATACATGATCTTAATAAAACAATAAGGAGTGCGCTTTCAAATTATTACCTGCCCGGCCTTGCTATAGGTTATAAACAGGAGGGACAGGAGTCAGTTATAATGGCTGAAGGTTACAGCAGCTTCCCTATGAAAACTCCTCTTACCAAGGACAGCATTTTTCACATGGCCTCAATATCAAAGCTGTTTACGGCTTGTGGCATAATGATTTTATTTTCTGAAAAGGATATATCTCAGGACACCTGTGTTGTAGAACTTCTGCCTGATTTTAAAATGTTAAGAAGTAAGAATCTTAGTTGTGATTATCCTCATATTACTGTGAGAAAAATTCTGTCCCATACTTCAGGACTTCCCGATGTAACAGATTACAGATGGGACCTAAAAAATATTTCTGAAAGTGCCCTTGAAGATTACTGTAAAAGCGATGATGTAAGTAAAAGAACTCTCCTTTGGTCCTGTGATGAAAACAAGTTTTCCTACAGTAATATAGGTTATGAGCTTTTAGGCCTCATAATACAAAAAGTAAGCAATCTCTCCTTTGAAGACTATATGGATTCAATCTTTTTTAAGCCCTTGAATATGAGGGACAGCACTTTTAAAACATACGAAAGAACAAAGAATTCATCCCTTTCCATAGAAGATCTGCTTTCAGCAAGGGTAGCGGCGCCCCATGGAAAAGATCATAATAACAATATAATCTACGAAAAGCATTTCCCCTACAACAGAGGCCACGGACCCAGCAGCACCTTAACCTCCACACTTTCTGACATATTGATCTGGTCTCAAAGTCTGTTAAAGAAGGACCCCATATTTCAAAGGGTTTATTCCTTCTCCCCCTTTTTGCCTGTGGCAGATGTGTCAAACTCAGATGAAAAAATCGGTCTCTCCTTTTTTATATGGAAGGACAAGGGAAAGACATATATAGGTCATGAAGGTTCCGATGACGGCTTCAGAAGCAGCCTGTGGATGTGCCCGGATACAAAAATCTCCGTTATAGTATGCTCCAACTTAACCAAAGCACCCGTTAAAAAGATCAACAGAGAAATCTTTACAATAATTCACAACCACCTGACTCCATAAAAAACCGGCAGACAGCTTAATAAAAGCCATCTGCCGATATTACAGTATCACATCACTTTATTTTGTTATCTTGCCACTGCTTCCAGGAACTGTCTTTCGTTCAAGGCATCGCAGTACTCTGAATCCATCTCCCTTATTCCTGCCGGGAACTCATATTTTGCAAGTCTCTCAACGTATGGATCCGGATCAAAGCTTTCAGGTCCCTTAACACCTTTGCCGCTCCAAATACCTTTGGCAAGAAGCTCAAGCATTATTACAGGAGATACGGCAGTCTGTGCCACTACAGAGTTGGTGGTGTACTTTTTGATGCATTCCTGGTTGTCTGCCACCTGATAAATGTATACAGATCTTCTCATGCCGTCCTTTGTTCCCGTTACCCATGTTCCTGCACAGCCTTTTCCTGTCATGTTCATGGTGGACTCAACGGGGCTTGGAATTACCTTTACTAAAAAGTCTCTGGGTGTAATCTCAGCATCGCCCACCTTGATCATGGTATGCTTGTCATCCATGCCAACTCTTCTTAAGTCCAAAAGAAGCTGTCTGAAGTCTCTTGGCACTCCGTACTTAAAGGTTACCCTGTTACAGTCGATTACTCTTGGTACCAGCATTACCTCTTCATGCTCTACGTTTACAACTTCAACATCGCCTATTCCTCCGGGGAAGTTGAATATTTCAGGCTCTGAGAAATTCTCAGTTGTGAACCAGCCCTTTCCCTTTTCCCAAATCATAGGAGGATTTAAACACTCTTCAATGGTAGTCCAAACGGAAAAACCGAAGTCCCCTGCGTCTCCGCCGTAATTATCTCCGTCTCTTACATTAACTTCATCTATGGTGTCAAAAAGGTGTTTTGCAGCAAAGGCAGCAAATACGTCTGCCATTCCCGGTTCAACTCCTGAGCCTACAAGAGCAAGATTTCCTGATTCTGCCCACTTTTCGTGTCTCTCAAACTGGTAGTCTCCAAGTTTGATATGTGCCTTTTCGAAAGGTTTTTCAGGATGCATTATTGACAGTGTCATTGCACAGTCCATATATCCAACTTTGTTTTCAAAGCATGTATCAAAGATGTTTTCGTTAAACAAGGGTTCAACTGCATTCAAAACTTGAGTAATATCATGTTTCTTAATCAGATCTGTAATGCTTTTAGCATCGGAAGCATCTACTTTTTCAGCGATGAATTTGCCTCCGCCACAAATCTTTTCGGCTACTTCTTTTGCCCTGTTCAAGTCGTAGTCGGCGATAACAACTTTTTCCGCCCAATCTCCTTCCTCTTTTGCCCTTTTGATAATCATTGCCGTGGATGTTCCTACACCACCGGCACCAATAATAAGCAATTTCATTGTCGAACCTCCAATCTATTTATCAAGCAATATTGTACCTTCCTTAATTTTACAAAATTATATATAACATAACAACAATCCGTTTGCTTACAAGTCAATATTTACTTGCTTATCTATCAGTATCAACTCTGCACCTATGCCTTTCAAGGTGCTTCTTACGCTTAAAGTGTCTGTTATGGCCAGCCTTCCAAATTCAGCAACGGGCAAGGTTCTCCAGCTGTTGATTATTGCTTTTCTTTTAGATGCAAGGCCCTCTGTTTTTAAAGCTTCTTCATAGGAAGCTGTGGCAGACTGTTTCGTCATTTTGTATCTTGATATCCTGTACTCACCTGAAAGGCCGCTAAGTCTAATGAGCACCTCCTGCTCCTTCTCGTACTGCTTAATAAGCTCCAGCATATATTCCCTATTCATCTGCTTTGACAAGCTTTCAATCATTTCAGGGTTAATATGGTAAACCAGTATGCTTACAGAGTTTAACCCGGAAAGAGCTCTGGCAGATGTGGAAACGATATAGTAAGAGCCTGAGGCCAACACCTTTTCTTTAAGGGATTTAAACATGGTGTAATGACGAGAAACAGGTTTGAAAATATCATCATCCAGAAAGTTCATGGGGTAAGTATCAGGGATTTTGGCATCCCTGATTTCCTCATGAATGTCCACATCCACAATTATAGGCTCTGCTTTGTTCACAGAAAAGAATTCGTTATAGACTCCTTTAACATTGTTTCTAATGGCATTTTCAATAGCCACAGGAGAAGACTTCTCCATCTTATGTGTAATCTCAGGACTTGCCACCCTGCCCGCATATTTTTTCTTGTATTCCAAAGGATGCATCCCATACCAGATTTCAAAATGCTTAATAAAGTACCTGACTGCAGAAAAGCCCATCTCTTCTGCAATGGCCCCGATTTTTTTATTGGTTCCTAAGAGCAGTTTTTCAGATTCTTCAACTCTCATAAAGCTTAAAAGCTCTTGGAATGAGAGGCCTGTAGCCTCCTTAATTATATGTGAAAGGTAGTAAATTGAGAGATGTTCTCTTTCTGCTATTTCACTTAAGGTAAGCTTCCTTGAATAATTATCATACATGTAGTCTGTAATTCTGCTGAGGCGCCCTGCAAGAATTTTGTTGCCCTTATGTTTGGTCTCATTAATAAATCTGCCGTCCTCCATAAGAAAATACTGGAAGTCGGCAAAAAGATTGCTTATGAGATTATGTGCGCTTTCAATAACCTTTGCTTCATAGCCTTGGCCCTTTTGAATAACCTCCATCATTATGTGGGCTAAAAGATTTCTCAGTACATCCAAGCTTTCATCAGGGTCCTCCTCCATATCCGTTACAAAGAAGCTGTTTCTCAAATTGTCGTAATACCTGGAAAAATAGTCCAGATCAAACTGAAGGAGCATGACCATATTTCTTTCACCGTTGCTCTCGAAATTATGTATCTCCCTGGCATTCAGTATGAATATATCCCCCTGCTTCAAAATATAGCTGTAATACCCGTTCTTCATCCTTATGGTTCCGTCAAGAACATATACTACCTCAAGGTCGTTATGAAAGTGTATAGGATAATCATAAATGTTGGCTACCGTTAGATTGACAGGTAACCCCTCCTTATATACAATTTTTTCCTTTAGCATATTACTACCCTTTATCTCCTTCTTATATTTATTGTGGCCTTCTACAAAACCGTAATTAAAGCTTCTGCCACATAATCTTTTTTACCGTTTTATGTTAACCCACTGCTTTGTTAAAAAAAGTTGTATAAACAGCTCACATCCCTTTATTCCATTGGGTCTCCGACATTTATCCACATCGAGCAGGGAATTGTATACAATTTTATCCAAAGGCTCCTGTGGATAGTTGTATCTTTATTTCTCTTTGAAATTTCAACGAAATCTCAAACAATGTTAATTGCTTCCATAAGAGTTATCCACAAGTTTTCATATGTGTTCTCGTAACCATCATCAAGTAATGGAAACCACAAAAGAAACTTAAAAAATAGCAAACTAATGCTCCTTGCCCATTATATACCAACTTGCTGTTTTGTGCTATAATATTTCTATTCCTTCAAGGAGGCACATATGGCCACAGAAAAAATCTATGAAAGAGATGTTTACAGGACTGAACAAACCGCAGCCATTACAAGTCTTGAGCCTGTTGAAAACGGATTCCTTCTCACCTTAGACAAAACAATTTTTGCACCATCAGGAGGAGGTCAAGATAGAGACAAAGGGTACATAAATGCCTTTCATATTACAGACATCTATGAAAAAGACGGCGAGATCTATCATAAAGTTGCTGTAAAGAAAGGTTTATGGTTTCCAAAAACAGGGGAGACCGCTAATTTGTTACTGGATTGGAATACCCGTTTCTCCAACATGCAGCGTCATACAGGAGAACATATTTTAAGCGGAGCTTTTTATGAGCTCTATAAGGGCGTGAACAAAGGGTTTCATATGGGCGATGACTATATGACCATTGATATTGACTCGGAAGAACCTGTAACCTGGGATATGGCCCTTAGAGCAGAAAGCTACAGCAATAAAGTTATATGGGAAAATTTACCTGTAACTACGCTGAATATTGATAAAAGAGAGGATGCCAAAGACATTCCCTTAAGAAAAGCCCTTACGCTTCTTGAGGATATAAAGATAGTCTGCGTGGGAAACCCTGCTAATCCTGCCGATTGTGTGGCATGTTGCGGCACACATGTAGCTTTTACGGGAGAAGTGGGGATTATTAAGGTCTATAAAGCTGAAAAGAATAAAGATCTTTACCGCATATACTTTGATGCAGGAAGAAGAGCCTATGAAAAACTGGCGGTTATTTATGAGCAGGCCCAAAGTCTGGGTGTCCATTACTCCACACAGCCTGAAAATATATTTGACAGGATACTTGCAAGAGAAGAAAAAGAGCAGGCTGTAAGGAATCGTCTCTATAACCTTACCCAATCTATTATTAAGGAAAGGCAAAAAGAGATTGAAAGCTCCATGGCTTCAGGAACTAACGTATTCACATATAATGATTTGCCCCTCAATGACCTTGTGAAAATCGGAAACGGCCTTACATCGGTCATTCCTTTAGTGCTGGTGATTATTCAAGAAGAAGAAAAAGCAGCCCTGCTTTTCTCCGACGGTAAAAAAGCCGACTGCAATAAGCTTGTTAAGGATACAGCCCCTGTCTTCAACGGAAAGGGCGGCGGCAATAAAGAAAGCGCAAGAGCTTTCTTTACAACCTTGGACAACCTTATGACATTTGTAGATGCTCTTAATAAACACTTACGATAATCTGTGAGCCTCTTTCAGCATATTTCTAATCTTTCTCATATTTCTACGAGAAAGATTCTTCTTCTTTATTCTATATTTCCAGTTTCCAAAGGACGACCCCGGGACATTTATTCTTCCTTCATTACCCAACAATAAAAAATCCTGAAGTGGAATTATGGAAAGTCCGGCTCTGCTTTTCAATACCTCTTTCACAAGGCCATAAGGCAGTCTGCTTCTTTTATGAATAGAGAGTTCTTCTTTAATTCTGTCTATATAGGCTTTATCAAGGCCCTCCACAAAGCTTTTTATAGTTTCATTATCGTGAGTACCTGTATAGGCCACCAAGTTTTCCCTGTAGTTACGGGGAAGATATGGGTTGTCCTTTCTGCCGTCAAAGGCAAATTGAATCACCGCCATGCCGGGAAACCCGCTTTCTTCAAGGAGCACATCCACATCATCCGTCAGATGGCCCAGGTTTTCAGCAATTATTAAAAAGTCAGGGAACTCCTCCTTTATTCTGTTTAGAAATTTGATCCCCGGTCCCTTTTCCCAGCGACCTTTGGTTGCATCCTCATCTTCTTTCGGGATTGTGTAAAAGGATGCCAATCCTCTGAAATGGTCTAACCTTATGCCGTGGTACAGTTTTTCATAGCGGAATAACCTCTTAAGCCACCAGCTGTAGCCCCGGTCCTCGTGGACTTTCCAGTTGTACAAAGGGTTCCCCCACCTTTGTCCTTGAGGGCAAAAACCATCGGGAGGACATCCTGCCACTCTTTCCGGCATGCCCCTTGCATCGGCTTGGAACAGATCTCTGGATGCCCAAAAATCGCAGGAGTCCCGGGAAACATAAATAGGCATGTCTCCCATGATTTTCAGGCCTTCCCTTTCGCTTTTATCCTTCAGGCTTTTATAGGATATATGAAGAAGATACTGAAGCTTTTTGTAGAACATAATTGTGTCGGAAAGCTCCCTCTCCTTTTTCTTTATGGCCTTTTCCTCTCTTATGAACAGTTCATGGGGCCACTGCCATAATGGCTTCATATCAAGGTCTTCTTTAATGGCCATAAAAAGGCTGTAATCAGTGAGCCAATAATCTTCAGTTTTTATAAAGTTTTGAAGCTTTTCATCATCCCGGTCCAGCTTTTCCAGGGCTTTTTTCAGAAGGGGGAAGAGATGTGTATAAATTTTATGGTATTGGACTTCCCTTCCCTTTACTTTTTTCCTGTATTCTTTCAGCTCCCTCTTCAAAAGAAGATTCATTGAAACTAAAAGCTCAAGATCCAAAAAGTAAGGATTTAAGGCAAACGCAGAAAAGCTCTGGTAAGGGCTGTCTCCTTCTCCTGTTGGGTTAAGAGGAAGTATCTGCCAGTATTTAACACCTGCTCCCCTTAAAAACTCTATGAACTTATGTGAGGGCTCTCCAAAGCCTCCAATGCCGTCCTTCCCATAAAGGGAAAACACAGGAAGCAGTATGCCTGCCTCTCTTTCATATATCATGCTTTTCTTTCCTCATTTTATTTATAGACAATTCTATATTAACTCATGAGAAACTACAAGACACCTTTCCTTTGTGTTTCTTGACAACTGAAACCATATCTTCATATAATGATTTACACCATAGTATATTTTCCGAGAGAGGAGAGAAATATGTTTTACGCAGGTTGTCACTTATCAAGTTCCGGCGGTTTTTTGCAGATGGGAAAAGATGCCCTTTCCATAGATGCCAATACATTTCAATTTTTTACAAGAAATCCAAGAGGCGGGCAGGCCAAAGCTTTGGATCCTGATGATATTAAGGCTTATACAAAACTGGCGGAGGAAAACAGATTTGGCCCCATAGTTGCCCACTCTCCCTACACCTTGAACCCGGCTGCGAAGGATGAGAAGGTTTTAAATTTTGCCTACATGGTTATGGAGGATGATCTTATGAGAATGGAACAGGTACCTGGCAACTATTACAACTTTCACCCGGGAAGCCATGTTGGGCAAGGTGTGGAAGCGGGGATTGAAAAGATAGCGGCTCTGTTAAATCATATTATGAAAAAGGACCAAAGCACAATCATCCTTCTTGAAACCATGTCGGGGAAGGGTACAGAAATAGGAAGCAGGTTTGAAGAGCTTTCCGCCATAATAGACAAGGTCCGCATAAAGGATAAGATTGGGGTTCTTATGGACACCTGCCACGTAAATGATGGAGGCTATGACATAGTAAAGGATCTTAATGGTGTGCTGAAGGAGTTTGACAAGGTGATAGGTCTTTCCCGGTTAAAGGCCGTTCACATAAATGACAGCTTAAATCCCTTTGGAGCTCATAAAGATCGCCATGCAAAGCTGGGGGAAGGTCACATAGGATTGGAAGCCATAACTGAGTTTATCAATCACAAGGCCATAAGGAACCTGCCTTGTATTTTGGAAACTCCCCAGGATTCTCTGGAAGGATACAAAAAAGAAATCGCCATATTAAGAAAGGCTTACAAGGAGCAGCTTTAAACTTTTTTCTTCTTGAACAGCTCGCCGAAGGCTGCCCCTCCAAGAATGAGCAAGGCTCCAAGAATTTGCACAAAAACCATTTTTTCATGTAAGAATATAGCGGCAAAGAATAAGGCTGACCCGGGATCCAGATAGCTTAACAATGCTACTGTCTGGCCGGGCAGTTTTTGTATGGCGGAAAAATATAAAAACAGGCATACTCCCGTATGTATAACCCCAAGAACTAAAAGTGCCAGAAAGGCTTTCCCTCCCGGAAGGGTTACAGGCCCCTGGTGTGTAAATATGGTGGCAATCAGAGCTACGGGAGTTGCGGCCAAAAGCTGCACAATGGTTATTTCAAGGCCCTTCAGACCGTGGACAAACTTGTTTATCAGGGTAACCGACGCATAAAATACGGCTGCCAGCACTCCTGAAGCCAGTCCCATGGCAGGATTTACTCCTCCCATGTCCGTACCGTTCACCAAAACCATGCCTATCATGGCGGCTAAAACAGCCATAACCTTTACTGCTGTCAGCCTTTCCTTCAAAAGTACTGTAGCGCCTACCATCACAAATATGGGAGCCAGATAATAGGCAAGAGTAGCCATGCTTATGGAAGTAAGAGCGAAAGCATTAAAAAGGAAGATCCAATTTATTCCCATGGCCACTCCCGAAAGTATCAAAAGAGGCAGATTCCTCTTAAAAGCTTCCCTGTCCACCTTTTCTTTTTTTAATATGAACAGGGTAACAAGAAAAATACTGCCAAGTATGCACCTTGCCAGCACCAGCTCCTGACTTGAAAGAGGGACAGCACGGACAAAAATTCCAATGCTTCCCCACATGAGCATTGCCGATATTATCATCAAGTAATACTTTGTCATAGTATAATAGTATCCTTTAACCTTCTCTTTACTCCGTTTTTTAATCTTACTATAAAATCTCCATAATGAAAAGGCCGCCTACTGATGTTTACAGTAAGCGGTCTTTATCGGAAGAAAGGAGAAAGGTTTATTCAACCTCCATAGGCTTTAAATCCTTTGAGATAATCAGTTCACATCCTGTAGCTGCTTTAATGTCATCAAGGGAAAAGTCAGGATGCAGCTCCTTCAGTACAATGCCATCCTCTGTGACTTCCATTACTCCCATTTCTGTAACTATAAGATCAACTACATTTAAAGCCGTATAAGGAAGTGTGCATTCCTTTAAAATTTTATGAGCTCCTTTTTGAGTGTGTTGCATGGCGATGATTACTTTTTTTGCACCTGTAACCAGGTCCATGGCTCCACCCATTCCTGCCACCATTTTCCCCGGTACAATCCAGTTTGCCAAGTTGCCCTTCTCATCCACCTCCATAGCTCCAAGAACTGTAGCATCAAGATGGCCTCCCCGTATTATGGCAAAACTTAAAGCCGAATCGAAGAAGCAAGCTCTCTTTTCATACGTAACATAACCTGCGCCTGCGTTAATAACATCCACATCTTCTTTCCCCGGCTCTGCAGCTCCTGAGATACCTGTAAATCCGTTCTCGGACTGAAGTATAACATCAACCCCCTCAGGCAAATAATTGGAAACTAAAGTAGGAAGGCCTATACCCAGGTTTGCCACATATCCGTCCTTAAATTCCTGAGCCACTCTTTTTGCAATACGATGTTTTATATCTGCCATTTAATTTCACCTCCTACTATGTATGTGACAAAGGTCCCCGGCATATGGTAAAGGTCCGCATCCAGTTCTCCCACCTCATGAAGCTGTTCCGTTCCAAGAACCACGGTTTCCGCTGCCATAGCCATGACATAATTAAAGGTCTTAGTAGATTTTGCACTCATGAAATTACCAAATTTATCAGCGTGTGTTGCTCTGATAAAAGCGAAATCAGCTTTTAAGGGCTTTTCAAGGATATATTTTTTACCGTCAACTTCAATAATTTCTCTGCCCTCTGCAGCTATAGTACCCACGCCTGTAGGAGTCAAAATCCCTCCAAGGCCTGCACCTCCTGCGCGAATAGCCTCAGCCAAAGTTCCTTGAGGTATCAAATCACATCCCAATTTCCCGCACATCATGCCCTCACCCACCTGAGGATTTAAACCTACATGGGAAGCAATAAGTCTGGATACAAGGCCGGCAGCCACCAGCTTCCCTATTCCTCTTGCACTGCTGTTTTCTGTGGGAGGCATACCTCCGTCATTACCTATGACTGTCAGATTTTTGACGCCCTTTCTTACAATGGCATCCATAAGGTTTTCCGGTGAGCCACAGGCCATAAAGCCTCCCACCATGATTGTCATACCATCCTTCAAGTCTTTCACAGCTTCATCAGCCGTTTTGATTTTGTCAACCATCCCTTTCTTTCCTTTCTGTTAAACCATTTTTCTTTTAACCATCTCTGTCAAAACAAAGGATGCAGTGTCTTCAGCATAGCTGTTTGGTCCAAAGCCTGCATCATAGCCCAGCTCCTGGGCAAGCTCATGAGAAATTCTGGGGCCGCCTGCTATTACTATCATTTTATCTCTTAAGCCTTCTGCTTCCAAGAGCTCAATCAAGTTGGTGAGATTAGTTATATGAACATCCTTTTGTGTAACTGTCTGTGATACGAGAATCGCATCAGCCTTTACGCTGACAGCTTTCTCTATCAGTTGCTCATTTGGCACTTGAGAGCCCATGTTAATAGCCTCAATCCCCTTATATCTTTCAAGGCCGAAGTGGCCGTGAAACCCCTTCATGTTCATTATAGCATCGATACCCACAGTATGAGCATCAGTACCTGTTGATGCGCCCACTATTACTACAGGCCTTCCAATATTCTTTTCCCAATAGGCGCCGCACTCTTCACGGCTCATCACATCTACTTCCACCTTGGTAACCTTAATGTTTGTAAAGTCCACCGTATGGACACATTTTCCATAGACTACGAAGAAGGTATACCCACTGCCCATATCCTTGGAGTAGACCACATTGGGCTCCATTAAACCCATCTTTTTAGTCAGTATCCTGGCAGCTTCATTGGCCTCTTCTCCATGGGGCACAGGAAGTGTAAAGGCTGTTTCCACCATACCGTCGTTTAAGCTGTCACCGTAAGGCTTTACTTGTGTCAGGTCCACCTTGGAAGTAGCTACCATCTTTTCCTCTTTTTTCTTCTGTGCCATTACTTCGCACCTCCCATCATCAAAGGTATAAAGGGATTCAAATAGTCTTCATTTTTCACTACTACGCCTAAGAGGCCTTTCCCTCCGTCTCTAGGTCTCTTTACGCCTCCAAACTTGCCTTGTTCAATAGTGGAAAACAATCCTTCCTTTTCAATATCCATCAAGAGAGCTCTTGCATCCTTTAAAACCTTTTGGGCCCTTTTCTGGATAATTCCATTCTCTTTAAATTCGATTTCTTCACCTAAGTTTCTTGCATTATTGAATATATATGATGCATTTTCAATGGCCAGATATCGGTCCTGCATATGAGGTGTGTGGATTGCCTCAGTAAGCATGCCAAGAAGCTGTAGGCTCTGTCCCGACCAGACTGATACAAGATTAAACATCGCATCCTGAATAGCCCCTCTGAAAATATTACCTGTCATAAACTTTGTAGGAGGCATATATTTTAATGAAGCTCTTGGAAATATTTCTCTTGCCATAATAGCCTGAGCCAGCTCATAGAGAAAACCGTTCTCCATATCAGGATCCATTTCAAAGGCATGGCCTAAGCCCATCTGCTCTTCCTTGATGTTTGCCAATACTGCAAACTGTTCATTTATGAACTGAGAAGCCAATACTGTATGTGCTTCCTCAAAGGCGTCTGCCGTAGTCAGGTAATTGTCTTCCCCCGAGTTAAAGATTACTCCGGAATAACCTATGATGACTCTTGAGAAAAATTGGTCCACCAAGGTCCTCTGCATGTTGATATCTCTAAAGAGAATACCATAAAGAGCATCGTTTAGCATAACATCAAGACGCTCCAGCGCTCCCATGGCAGCTATCTCCGGCATACAAAGACCTGAGCTGTAATTACAGAGCCTTATATACCTGCCTACCTCTTCTCCCGCTTCATCAAGAGCCTCCCTCATTATCTTAAAGTTTTCCTGAGTGGCATAAGTTCCTCCAAAGCCCTCAGTAGTCGCACCAAAGGGCACATAATCCAAAAGGCTTTGAGCCGTAGTCCTTATTACAGCCACTATGTCTGCCCCCTGGTGTACTGCAGCCTTCGCTTGGACCACATCCTCGTAAATATTCCCTGTGGCCACGATTACATAGAGATAAGGTTTCTTGCCCTCGCCGATGGTTTTTAAATATTCTTCTCTTTTCTCAGTCTGAGTCTTGATTTTCTTAAGGCTTTCAGTGATGTAAGGTTTAAGGGCTTTTTCCACATCCTCCTTTTTCACAGGCTTTAAGCTCTCAAAATCCAGGGTGCCTTCCGACACCATTTCAGAGATTTCCTGAGGTGACTTTTTCAAGTTATGGATGGCACTGCCTATAAAGTTGGCCACTCCTTTTGACAGCTGTCCGTTGTCAAGAAGTCTGTCCACCACTACATTAGGAAGGGGAGTTAAGACATCATCTGTTCCATCCACTCCCAAAAGCCTTAAAATAGTTCTTTCTGTAGAAACGGTAGTATGCCTGTCGATAAACTCCTGCATGCTCTCCGCAATCCTTTTTGCAGAAGAGCGGGCTTCATCGATCTGCTTTACATCAAGATTTAATTTACTCTTCATCCTTTCTTTCTCCTTTTTAGGTTATTCTAGAAATCCTTTTGCTCTATCTATTATTTCAGGATAAATCCCCAGAGTTTCAGCAATTTTTATAGCCTCCCTGGGGACATTTTTCTTGTCTTTTTGTTCCTTTAAGCTGTAATCCATGTAGCTTGCCACAAGGTCAATTCTCTCTTTCCTGTTAGCATATCTCAGTTTTCTCTTAAGCTCATCAAAGTCTGCATTTTCCAGGCCTGTTACCTGCAGGTTTTTAACTCCCTTTACATCTGTGACAGTATCAAAGTGCGTAGTTATAAGAGAAATTACCTTCTTTTCGGCTAAGTAGGATATAAGGCCTTTTGAGATGGCTCTTCCTTCCTGAGGATTGGTTCCCGATGCTACTTCATCAATTAAAAGAAAAGAGTAATCCTTTAAGGCATCCAAAGCTTCCCTTAATTCCTCCATCTCTCCTCCAAAGCTTGAAAGGCCTCTTTCAGGAGACTGTGTATCCCCTGCCAGCAACTGAATATATGAGCAAAGGCCCAGCTCTGCCTTTTGGGCAGGTACGAATAATCCATACTGAGTCAAAAGGCACGTAAGGCATGCCAGCTTCAAAGAGACAGTCTTTCCTCCCATGTTGGCTCCCGTTATACATGTAACACCTGTTTTCAAGTCCAAATCTACAGGGTGAAACTCTCTTCCCTTTTTTGAAAGATACTCCTCCACCTCAAGATGTCTGCCTTTACTGATTTTAACCTTGTGGCTGTTTACAATATCGGGCCTCACCAGGTTCTTTTTAACAGCAAGCCCTGCCTTTGCTAAAACAAGATCAAAGTTTCCTATCCTTTCCACATTGGATAAAAGCGTTTCTTTTCTTAACGAAATTTCTAAGGACAGGCTTTCTCTAACCCTCTCCTCCTCCTCCTCAATCTCCATATGGATTCTTTCAATATTTGATAAAAGCTCTTCCATTCTTTCATCTGTTTTTACAGAAAAGACTACACAGGTGTAATCCTCTTCTTTTCTGAAAAGCTCATCTCTTTTTGAAAGCTTTTCCATCTCCTGGGAATTTTGCTTGGAGACTGTCAGTTCAAACCCCGGATTTAAGTCTATTCCTTCTTTTCTTAAGGCTTCCGCCTTCTCCCTTTTTTGCCTCCTTAAGTCCCTTTCTGCTTCTCTTTTCTTTTCCCTTAAAGCTTTAAGCTTCTCTGAAAATTCATCGTAAATATAGAAGGTTTCCATATTTTCGTTCCTAGGGTCAAGGATTTTAAGAAGATCTGATACGGGCTTGAGTCTGTAACAAGCCGGAAAGTCTTTGGAAAAGGTTGCCTTGAATCCATCTGTGCCAATTCGCAGCTTCTCCATAGCGATCACAAGGCTTTTGATCTCAAAAAGCTCCACAACAGAGAGAACATCTTTCTCTGCTCTTTCTATGCTCCCGGTACAGTCCTTCATATGAGCCATAATCTCAAAGAAATCTGCAAAATACTCTTCCTTCACAGTCATCGACTCTTTAAAGAGTTGGACTTTGTTCAACTCTTCCGAAAGCGCCTCCTCCATTCCCTTGTAAAAGGGTTCCATCTCTTTCTTTTTTATGTTTCCGAAAGGAGTTAAGAGTTCCAGTAAGCCTACAGTATAGTCGAAGCCTGACTGATTCTTCGTTTTTTGATTTGCAAGCCTTCTTATCATACATCCTCCCCGCTTCTTACATTCCTCATTCTTATATCAGGTAAAGCCTTCTTCATAAATGAAAGCAATTCATGAGAATCAAAGGAATAACCTTGAGGTGCTGTGGGGTTTAAAGTTACTGCCAACACTTTAATGTTGTCCAGCACCTTTACCTTAAGTCCTTTTTTTATAAGCTGATTCCATGTCATTGAGTCAATAAAAATCTTTGTAGGGTCCTTCAAAACAAAACATATACTTTTAAACTTCTTGGGATTGATGTCTCTTATTACACTGTAGGTAAAAGCGCCCTTAATATATACATACCTTGTAATATCTGTAATTTCCCAGTCCAAATCCTTTGAAGATATGAAACCTGACGGAGAGGGGATTTCTCGAACCTTCAAGGATCCGTCCCTCTCTTCTACCATCCTTGTTCTTTCCTCACCTTCATCCTCAAGAAGCTCTCTAACTGTTTTGTCCTCCACCTCAGGCAGGGAATACAGTCTCACCACATGGGCAGTTTCCTCCACCACCTTCTTCATGCTTCTTGAGATAACTGCTCCTGTGGCCAAAATCACGCCGTCGGAGCTTTTAGGAGATGCAATGGCTTTTCTGTCCACGGCTCCGTCTATTAAAACCATGTCAGCACCTAGTTTAAGCATCTCCAGAGTCAGCTCACCTTGTTCTTTTCTTGTGGAAGGTCCTGCAATTTGAACATAGCCTGCTTCCTTGACTTTGCATATTAAAATTTCGCCAAGAGCAGTTCTATACTCAGTCATCCTTAGGATTTCCAGGCCTCCTTCAGACCGGTCATACAACTTTACAGGAACAGAAACCAGGGTTTCTTCATAAAGATAGACCTTCGGTTTATCTGTTCCTGTAACTATATCTTTGGTTTCGCCGTCTCTGCCTGTGGAAGTTATTCCCAAGGCAAGTCCTTCGTCATAGGCTTCTTCTATAAGGTAATTTAAGGTAGTTGTTTTACCTGAATTCTTCGCCATGCCTACTATTGAAACGGCTTTATAATCCTTTTGTATCTCTTTTAAAAGGCTCATATGTTACTTCTTGTTTCTCTGATGTCTTAAGAGATTGGCAGGCTCCAGTGACAGTCTCTCTCCTCTTTCAAGACCTGCTACACCTTCATAATGATATTCCTTCTTGTCTTTGCAGTAATCACAATTACAAGGAAGTGTTTCTGTAATAACAGGCTCTGTGTAAGTGGTGATTACACCTTCATAGTTTCTCAATATAACCTTGTCAGGGCTTTGAGAGATCATGTATTGAGGCATTACAGGAATCTTTCCGCCGCCTCCCGGTGCGTCCACTACAAATGTAGGAACAGCATAGCCTGAGGTATGACCTCTTAAGGCTTCAATTATCTCAATCCCCGATGCCACCTTGGTCCTGAAGTGCTCAATTCCCATGGACAGGTCACATTGGTAAATGTAGTAAGGCCTTACCCTGTTTTTAACAAGACCATGAACTAATTCCCTCATGATATGAGGACAGTCGTTTACACCTCTTAAGAGAACGCTTTGATTTCCCAAAGGGATACCTGCATCGGCCAGCTTCCTTAAGGCTTCAGCTGAATCTTTAGTCAGTTCCTTTGGATGGTTAAAGTGGGTATTAAGCCATATCGGATGATACTTTTTAAGCATGGCACAGAGCTCATCTGTAATTCTCATAGGCATAACTACAGGAGTTCTTGTACCAAGCCTTACTATTTCAACGTGAGGAATTTTTCTAAGCTCGCTTATGATATATTCCAATACCTCATCCTTTACAAGAAGACAGTCGCCTCCTGATAAAAGTACATCCCTCACTTCAGGAGTCTTTCTGATATACTCGATACACTTGTCGATATCGGCTCTGGATCTTGCACCGTCAGTTTCCCCTGCCAGCCTTCTTCTCGTACAGTGTCTGCAATACATGGAGCACTGGTCTGTAATTAAGAAGAGAACTCTGTCAGGATATCTGTGAGTTAATCCGGGAGCAGGTGAATCTTCATCCTCATGAAGAGGATCCATCATGTCAGCTTCTGCTCTGTGTGTCTCTGCCAAAACAGGTACTGCCTGCATTCTTACAGGGCATCTTGGATCCTCAGGGTCCATAAGGGATGCGTAATACGGTGTGATACCTACACGGAAGCCCTTCATAACCTCTTGAATGTCCTTCTTTTCCTGTTCTGTGAGATTGACTACCTGCTCAATCTCCTCCACCTTTGTAAGCCTGTGGGATACCTGCCATTTCCAGTCATTCCATTGTTCATCAGTTACGTCCTTCCACAAAGGGACGTCCTTCCAATTTCTCATTGCCATTTTTAACCTTCTTTCTTTAATTTATGCGTACATTTCTTTAAAAAGTTTTCTTAGGGGCTCACATTCTCTAAGGACTTGAAGAGTAATCTCTGCATGGCCCTTTGTGTAGCCGTTTCCTACTATCATAGTCACATCTTTTCCTACTCCTTCAGCACCTAATGCTGCCTTTGTGAAGCTGGTTGCCATGGAGAAGAAATATACAAGTCCTCCATCCTTACAGGATAGAATAGAAGCCATCTC
>JAAZGD010000138.1 GCA_012511395.1 Clostridiales bacterium | reverse complement strand
CTGTACTCCACTTTACCTGCTTTAATTTCCTCTAAAGCCTTTCCAATGTCCATTGTAACTGTTCCTGATTTAGGGTTTGGCATCATGCCCTTTGGCCCCAAAACTTTACCTAGCTTACCAACAACACCCATCATATCAGGAGTTGCCACCACTACATCAAAGTCGAACCAGTTTTCCTTCTGAATCTTTTCAGCCAGTTCCTCTGCACCTACAAAATCAGCTCCTGCTGCTTCTGCCTCCTGTGCTTTAGGACCTTTTGCGAAAACCAGAACTCTGTTGGTCTTTCCTGTTCCGTGGGGAAGCACCATGGCTCCTCTTACCTGCTGGTCTGCATGTCTTCCGTCTACGCCAAGCCTGATATGAACTTCTACAGTCTCATCAAACTTTGCTTTTCCCATGTTTACTACTGTACTCATGGCTTCCTCTACATCGTAAAGGTGATTTTTATCGAAGGTCTTTTGGGCCTCCTGATACCTTTTACCTCTTTTAGGCATTTCTTACCTCCTTGTGGTTCATGCGACCGGTCCTTTTAAAGAACCTTGTCTCCCACCTATTATTCT
The DNA here is from genome assembly GCA_012511395.1 of Clostridiales bacterium. Lineage (GTDB taxonomy): Bacteria > Bacillota > Clostridia > Peptostreptococcales > Anaerovoracaceae > JAAZGD01. The sequence continues at coordinate 1,624 of JAAZGD010000138.1, read as the reverse complement.
TTCACAATAACTCCCATACTTCTTGCAGTACCCTTTACCATCTCCACTGCCGATTCAATGCTTGCTGCGTTTAAATCCGCCATCTTGGTCTTTGCTATCTCAGTCACCTGATCAAGAGTAACAGTGCCGATTTTGTTTTTGTTTGGCTCTCCCGATGCCTTGTCCAGCCCTGCTGCTTTTTTAATAAGAACTGCTGCAGGAGGTGTCTTCGTAATGAAGGTAAATGAACTGTCTGCAAATACTGTGATCACTACGGGGATAATCATCCCTTGCTGGTCCTGTGTTCTTGCATTGAACTGCTTGCAAAAGTCCATAATGTTAACACTCTTCTGACCAAGAGCCGGTCCAACAGGTGGTGCAGGGGTAGCTGCTCCTGCAGGAATCTGCAGTTTAATATAACCTGTTATCTTTTTTGCCATAACCTCTGTCTTTCTCCTTTCTCCTGCCCGGCAGGGGATTTTCCTCTATAATTTATCTACTTGAGCATATTCCAGCTCAACTTGAGTATCTCTTCCAAACATATTGATCATCACTCTCATGGTCTGTTTCTCATCATCAAAGCTTGATACATTTCCTATAAAGCCTTCAAAAGGACCTGTAATAACCTTGATGGAATCTCCAATCTTAATATCCATGTCAATGGTTATCTTTTCAATCCCCATCCTTCTCACTTCATCCACAGTGAGAGGAACAGGCTCGGAACCGTGACCTACAAACCCTGTAACGCCTTGAGTGTTTCTTACAAGATACCAGGATTCATTAGTAACGATCATTTTAACTAAAACATAGCCGGGGAACATTTTTCTTGTCTTAATCTTCCTCTGGCCTTGATTAATCTCTATAACATCTTCTTTAGGTACTACAACCTCAAGAACAAGGTCCTGCATACCTCTGTTTTCAACAAGCTTCTCAATATTTGCCTTAACCTTGTTTTCATGACCTGAGTAAGTATGCACCACATACCATAGGGGTTCCCTTATGGCACGGACACCGCTTTGCTCTTCAGGTATATCAAAGGATATGTCTTTGATTTCTTCTTTTGCCATTTTCTTCCTTTACATGGTTATTCCAAGAATACCCTTAAGCATAGCTAAAACGCCTGTATCCACACCCCAGAAAGCCAATGCGAAAAATCCGCATGTTAAGATTACTACAATAGTAAAAGCCCCCAGCTCTTTCCTTGTGGGCCATACTACCTTTTTAATCTCGGTTCTGACACCTTTTAGGTATTCCTTAATGCTGGTTCTTTCCTTTTTGGGACGGACAGGTTTCTTTTTCTTGGTCTGAAGATTGACGTCAAGTCTGTTTTCCTTTGCCATTTATATTCTCCTTACGGCCCTATTTACTTTCCTTGTGAAGAGTATGCGCTTTGCAGAATTTGCAGTACTTCATCATTTCGATTCTGTCAGGTGTATTTTGCTTGTTCTTCATTGTTGTATAGTTCCTCTGCTTACATTCCTGACATGCCAAGATAACTCTTGTCCTTGCACCTACTGCCATCGATTTGTCCTCCTTAACGGCTTAAAAGTTCCACATCAAAATATGCCTTATATCCCTAAGGCGCTTGATTATAATATAATAGGACACCTTCAATGTCAAGAATAATTATTATCTAAATTTCAAT
>JAAZGD010000137.1 GCA_012511395.1 Clostridiales bacterium | reverse complement strand
GTTATACCCCTTGAACACTCTTGTCAATCATTGTTACGAATAAAAATAAAAGCCCTCTGCACTTTGATACAGAGAGCTGATTCAGTAACATAAAAACTTATAAAATACTATAGCTTTCCTTCACAGGCCTTCATAGCTTCAAGGGTTAGGGTTATAAGCTTCTCAAGCTCCCAGCCCAGCATTTCAGCACCCTCTTTAATTGTTTCCCTGTCTATGGCTGCTGCAAAGCTCTTATCCTTAAACTTCTTTTTCACAGAGGAATATTCCATATCGGAAACGCTTTTTGAAGGTCTCATAAGAGCTGCGGCTCCTATTAAACCTGTCAGTTCATCAGCTGCATAGAGCACCTTTTCCATCTCATGCTCCGGCATAACATCTGTACATATACCGTAACCGTGGCTTATAATAGCTCTTATTAATCTTTCATCAGCACCTTCTTCCCTTAACAGCTCTTCCGTCTTTTTGCAATGGTCCTCAGGCCACATCTCATAGTCCAAATCATGTAAAAGTCCTGCTGTCTGCCAAAAGTCTTTTTCTTCACCATACCCCAACAGGTCTGCAAAATATCCCATAACGCATTCCAGGGTTTTGCCATGGAGAATATGGAAATCCTCCTTATTATATTTTTTCAAAAGCTCCAAAGCTTCCTCTCTCTTCATAATTAACATCCTTTCTCCGCCTTATGACTTATCATTAAAAATGGTGTACAATGGTGGTATTAGTATACCATTGGAGGATAAAATGAGCAACGAAGCTGCCATGGCAAAGTACCTGGAATTGCAAAACGGTTCAGACATAAGGGGAGTGGCATTATCAGGCTACGATAGACCTCAAAACTTAAGTATAAGAGAGGTAAGCTCCATAGCAAGAGCTTTCACAGCCTTCCTGAGCAAGAGCTTAAAACTTCCCGTAAAAGACCTTACTATCTATGTGGGAAGGGACTCAAGAATCTCAGGAGAAGAGCTTTTGGAAGCAGTAGTCCTTGCCATCAGGGAGGAAGGGGCAAAAGCCTTTGATACAGGACTTTCTTCAACACCTTCTATGTTTATGAGCACCGTATTTCCCGAAGTCATGGCATCAGGAAGCATTATGATAACTGCTTCTCACCTTCCCATGGAGAGAAACGGCATGAAGTTCTTTACACATAAAGGCGGTTTGGGGAAAAAGGACATTAAAGAACTTCTGGAAGAAGCTTCTCTTCTTCATGACAAACCTTTACCTGAAAAAAGTGAAATACCTTTCTTTAACTTGATGGAGCTTTATGAAAGACATTTAAGAAACATGATTATCGGGGAAATAGGTTTAGGAGACAAGCCTCTTCACGGTTTAAAAATTACTGTAGATGCAGGAAACGGGGCGGCAGGATTTTATGCCTTGAACGTGCTTAAACCTCTTGGGGCTGATATATCAAGCTCCATTTATTTAAATCCCGACGGCACCTTCCCCAACCACCCTGCAAACCCGGAACACCAAAAAGCACTTATGGACGTTAAAAGGGCAGTTATTAAAGAAAGAACAGACCTGGGGCTCATCTTTGATACGGATGTAGACAGAGTAGGCGCCATAGACAGTTCAGGAATTGAAATATCAAGAAACAGAATGGTGGCACTTGCTTCATTGTTTGCTTTTGAAAAAAGCCATAACACAACCATAGTAACAGACAGCATCACCAGCAACGAACTGACTTCCTTTATTCAAGACTACCTGGGCCTTAATCATCACAGGTTTAAAAGAGGATATAAAAATGTAATAGATGAAGCCATAAGATTAAACAATGAAGGAATAGACAGCTTCCTCGCCATTGAAACATCAGGCCACAGCGCCTTTAAAGATAATTACTTTCTGGATGACGGTGCATATCTTGCCACCCTCATAGTCATTAAAGCTGCCGCCTTAAAAAGAGAAGGAAAAACCATAGCATCTCTCATAGAGGCTTTAAAGGAACCTTTGGAAGAAAAAGAGGTACGAATAGATATTGAGTCTAAAGCTTTTAAATCCGTCGGCGATAAAGTTCTCACTCAGCTCGTAGACTATATTGAAGGCCTTAACAATCCCTTAATCACCATAGTCAGACCTAATTATGAGGGAGTAAGAGTAAGCTTTGGAAAAGGGGAGGGAGACGGATGGTTCCTTTTAAGAAAATCTCTTCACGACCCTGTCCTTCCTTTGAATATTGCCTCAAATGAAAAAGGAGGAGTAGAAAAGATATTCTCCCTCTTAACTCCATTCCTTTCAGAATACAAAGAACTGATTTGTTAAAGTCTTTAATTCTCTACCATTTCTTCAAGACCGGGTAGATTTAGTATTTTAATCTCTTTTCTTGAGATCTCCACCAGCTCATCGTTCTCCAGGTACTTCAAGATTCTGGACACTACTTCTCTTGCCGTTCCCAGATTATCCGCTATTTCCTGATGGGAAAGGGTTAACACATCGCTTTCTGTTATTATGGCCATTTCAATTAAAAAGGCGGCAATCCTTTGATCCATTCTTCTAAACAGTATTTGCTCCACCAGCCACATAACTTCAGAAAACCTCATTGAAATAATATCATTTCTGAATTTTTCTACGGAAGGATGTCTCCTTGCCAACTCTTCAAAGTATTCAGGCGTAATTACTACAAGCAGACTGTCCTCTTCTGCCGCCACTTGAATATCAAAAACAATATTGTTCATCATACAGGATGCAGACAGTATGCATGTATCTTGAGGTAACAACCTAAAAAGCGTTATTTCCTTTCCCTTGGAAGAAAAGATGTAAGTCCTTGTTCTGCCCTTACAGATTGCCATAACACCGGTGCAGCCTTCTTCACCCTGGTGTATTTGCTCTCCTCTTTTATACTTTCTTATGCTTAAGTTCTCTTTAAGCTCCGCCATTTCCTCTTCCGTAAATGCCTTTACAAAGGGGAAATATTCGTCAAGCCTTTCAAAAACCTCTTCCTTTTCTTTACCTTTAGCCCACTTTCCTGCCACTTCCAATTTCCTCCCCAGGTTATATTAACATGAAACATTTGAGCTGTCCTTGCCCTTATTATACTCTTTTATAAAAGCAAAGGCCTTTTTTGCCAGCATGGGTTTTGAAAAATAGTACCCTTGCATCAGATCCACAGACATAAATTTTACCGCCTTGAAATCTTCCTCAGTCTCAATACCTTCCGCCACTATCTTAAGGCCCATTCTTTTAAACATGTTTACATGCTCCTCCAGAACTACAGCCATCCTGTCGTTCCTTTTTCTTTCGGACACCATGGAGCTGTCAAGCTTGGCAATGGAAAAAGGTAGCATAAGCACGGCATCAAGATTGGCATAGCCTGTTCCAAAATCATCCAAAGCAAACTTGTGACCTGAAGCGGAAAGCTCCTCCATATTCATCCTCAGCCTTTCACCCCCGAGGGAACAATATGTTTCAGTTATTTCAAATCCTATTAAATCAGCGGGGATGTCATAAGACTTTAAACAGTCTTTAACAAAAGAAGGTAAATCCGGCTGTATAGCCTCAAGCATGGAAAGATTAACCATGATTCTTTTTAATCCTGTTTCTTCCATATTCTCTTCTTTTATTATCCTGCAAACCCTCTCTAAAACCTTCCGCCCAATCTCCACAATCATACCATTTTTCTCTGCAATGGGAATCATTTCAGAAAGCCTTAGACTTCCAATCTCTTCGTCCTCTATTCTCACAAGAGCCTCACAGACTAGATACATATCGTTCTCAAAGCAGTACATGGGCTGAAGATATACCTTTAAGCCTTCACTTTCCAGGCTTCTTTTTAGAGCCACCTCAATATTATGCCTCTCATAAAGGCTTTTCATATCTTTAGGCCCAATCGGAACAATTCTCCTTTGAGTGTTCTCTTTATGTGATGCCACCATGCCATCAACAATCAGAGACAAGGTATCTTCCTTTTCACTTAAGGATATATTATCTGAATAGAAAAGTGATATTTTAATGAGATCTGAAATCCTTCTGTCTTTGCCGATGAATGGCTCATCCTTCATCTCTCCCACACACTCCATCATACTTTTTCTATTATTAAACAGTATGACAAACATATTGGCTGTATATCTGAAAACCTGCCTGCCCTCAGAGTGCTTTTTCAAATAACTTACAAAGCCTGTGAGAAACTCATTTGTTCCTTTTGTGCCCATAATATTACCCATGGCATCAAAGTTATCAACTGAAGCAATTGCGAAGTATTTGGTGCCCTTGATTAAGCTGTTTTCTTCAAGCACATATTGAAGGGTTTTTCTGTTAAAGGTTTCCGTTAAATCGTCCTTTGCCTCCACAGGATTTCTTAAATTGATGTAGGCTATAAGAAGGGCCAATGAAGAAGCAAACCCTGCCAGTAAATATCTTGGAAATACATAATTGATCACTATTGAAAGTACAACAAAAGCGATGAACATGAATAAATAACCCACGTTCAAAAGCCCTATTTCTTTTCGCAGAACTAGAACTGTTATTACAGTTATGAGCAGAAAATATGCAGATATAATGTAGGCGAAGATAAGATAGTGACCGCGTTGATATACAAGGGATGTATCAAAATAGAAGATATATCCATTTATCGGATTTAAAAACCACATGATAAACAGAAGAATAAAAGGGCTTAGAAAAAGTATAATGATTTTTCTGTTTTGCGGTATGAGCTTCCTTGTAAATCCCAATACGAACAGGAACAGTAAAGGGGGGAGAGACAGTTGGAAAAAGTAATAAACCTGACTCATGGACTGATTAATGGTTACAGGCACTATGGATGAGCGTACAATCAGTTCGGCACTGACCACATCAAAAAAGCTGGACATGAAAATAAAGACTATCAGGATTCCAAAAACTGCATTCTGCGCATTTTTAAGCCTCATATTGCCAAAAAAGTGAGCCCCTATAATAAAGGACAGGATCGCCCCCGCCACTTCATAATGAACTACATACTCCATAATAGCCCTATCTCAACTTCCACCTGATAAAACGTTTTACCAAAAATCATTTTATCATTTTCCCCCCACTAACACAATAAAGTGATAAAAAGGAACTTTCGCTCTGATTTCATAAAAAAACACCAGACTGTTAAAAGCCTGGTGCCTAATTTATCTCTTGCACATTTCACCTTTATTACAATATAAGATGCCATAACATCTTCGAAACTATTTAGCTAATTCACCCTCCTGTTTATATTTCTTCATCACGTAGATATTGACCATGGGCAAAACTATTGTGGGGATTCCAGACAAAGAAGAAACAGATGTAAGGAACGCTCTACAAATTTGTGACAAGGTCGCTGTTCCATTAACTTCTAACATTTCCTGAAATTTGTCTATCTCATGACTTTCTTTGGAGCCAATGAAGTTCCCGCGCATTTTCAAGTGTATTTTAAAAACCTCTAAGTCTTCAACATCGCCTTTTATATCCAAGACAAAATCGATGGCACCAAAATATCCCTCTTTCGTCTCATCACACCTTACAACTTCATAGTCCATATCAAAGCCCACTCTTATTGGTTTTTTCTTTGTATCCATTAAATTGTTTTGCATACCGTAATCAATTACTTTATTATTTAGAAATTGAAAGTTGGCTAATATTTTTTTTGTATCCATTATGCGGCGCACCCTATCCTTCCACTGGTATCACAATCTACAGCACTGGCCATTTGTGATCCCTCCATATTATACTGAATCAATTTATCTGTGAGATTATTTTCAATTATCAACTGAAATTTCCATCCTAATTTATCAGCAATTTTAAATAGATAGCCTATTGAAGGATTGTACTCTCCACTTTCCAACTTTGAAACCATGGCTTGTGTAATGTTTAATTTCTCGCCCAACTGTTTTTGAGTGATGTTATTATCTAGCCTATAGGTAATAATCCTGCATGCAATATCAACTAGCATATCGGTTAATTCAAGTTCACGCCTTACATCATCATTAACATTATCAAAAATATCCCACGGATTATTTAAAATATTATTTTCTAACATATCAATTCCTCCCTTTTACGTAATGAGCCTTTATTATCTCATCTACCCTACTTTTTGCAATCTTTATAGCTTTTGTATAGTCAGATTTATTCTTTTCATCAAAAACATGTAATAAAATCGCTTTATCACATTTATCAATTGTTACAAACGAAAACAAAATTCTGATATTCTTTTGACCTTTTAGCCTCATGCAATATATATTTTCTTCACCACTCAATTTTTCAAACAAGTCCTTTTTCTCAAGACATAGGGTTTTCAATCTATCTAAAAACCCTAAACCTTTTCGGTATTTATTCAAGAAGATATCTTTATATCCACTATTTTCGATTATGCCTTCCAGTTCCTTATTAAACTTATGGTGAACCTTTAAATAATCTGTCGACAACTTGAAGTCAGAAGAATAAGCAATATTCGTAATAATAATTCTGTGCCCCACAATCAAGTGTCTCCTTTAAGCGAAATTATATAACCTATAGGTTATATTTGCAAGATAATTTAAAACACATTAAATTTTATTCCTTTTAAACTCTATTTCACAAAAAGATATTGCAACAAAACTTTTATAAAATGCCAACCATTGTTATTATACTCTCTCTTGGATCACTCTTTACACAATAAAAAACCGACAATGATTTTATATCACTATCGGTTTAATGATTCTCTCTAATTTCTAAAAGTTCACACATTACTTCAAGTACATGGAGTCCAAATTTTATATTGCTTTCTACCAAGTTATCAATTTGTTCCACAGAGTGTTCAACTACTACCTGTGAAGCAACATGAAATACAATATCCTCTTTCACTACACTAAAATACTTAATAATGCTATCCAGATCTCCATCATATTTGAAAACATCTATTTCTCCGAGTTCAGTAAGCCGCGTTGCATCGGATGTCAATCTTATTATTGCTGATACTTACCAATTATTAGCGATAAGTATTTTGCATATGTTGAAACCTACAAACCCTTTTCCACCTGTAACTATAGCCAAAGGCATAAATTTACCCCTCCTCTTGCCGTTAAAGCCTAGTGCCAATTCATTATCTTTTAAATAATGCACATTGTGTTATTCTTAAATTCATTATAATCAACATGGGCAGTATATTTTAGAATGTTATCTATATAATTAATTATTTTTGCAATAATTTTACGATTTTTCATAGACTACCACACCCTCACGTTCAATTTCGCGGATGATTGCCGCCCCCGGTTCTATATGGGATTTATCGAATAAATCCACATCCACACCCAAAGCATTTACAAGGACCTCAAGCAAACCAACAAAATTAAGGCCCTTTAACTCTCCGTTTGTATCAATATACATATCTATATCGCTATTCTTAGATGCATTATTCTTTGCATAAGAGCCAAATAAAACAGCCTTTTCAACAGGATAACTTGCAAGTATCGGAGTCGTAATTTCTCTGATTTCATCAATTGTAATTACTGCCATTCCATTCTGCCCCCCAACATTTATTCCCAATTAGATTAATCCTCTTATCGTTATTATAACCCAAATGAAAAAATACACCAAGCCAAATGGCTTGGTGTTTGGTATCTAAATGATACTATCTCTTTGAGAACTGGCTTGCTTTTCTTGCTTTCTTTAAGCCATACTTCTTTCTTTCCTTGGACTTTGGATTTCTTGTTAGGAATCCTGCATCCTTTAGAAGGTGTCTGTAAGCTTCTTCGTCAACTAAGCAAAGTGCTCTTGATATTCCGTGTCTTAAGGCTCCTGCTTGGCCTGTAAAGCCACCGCCGTTTACTGTAGCTATTACATCAAACTTGCCTTCACATCCTGCCACCTCAAAAGGTCTTCTTACTTCTCTTCTTACGATTTCCATTCCGAAGTAATCTTCAAGAGGCCTTTTGTTAACGGTGATTTCGCCTTTTCCAGGGATTAATCTGACTCTGGCAACAGAGCTCTTTCTTCTGCCCGTTGCGGGATATTGAACTTTTGCCATCTTCTATTCCTCCCTTCCCATAAGGTCCCACTTAACAGGCTTCTGTGCCTGATGTGGATGTTCAGGGCCCTTGAATACCTTCAGCTTCTTGTACATTTGGCGTCCCAGTCTGCCGTTTGGCATCATACCTTTGACAGCATGCCTTACAATTTCTTCCGGTTTCTTTTCAAGAAGTCTTTCAAAGGATACCTCTCTTACGCCTCCGGGGAATCCCGTGTAGTGCCTGTAGATCTTGTCCTTTCTCTTCTTGCCTGTTACCTCTACCTTTTCTGCATTGATGATGATTACATAATCACCTGTATCAATGTGAGGAGTAAAAGTAGGTTTGTGCTTGCCTCTTAGCAATGTGGCTGCTTCTGTTGCCAATCTGCCAAGAGTCTGACCTTCTGCGTCGATGACATACCATGTCTTTTCTATGTCAGAAGGCTTTGCTACATAGCTTCTCATAGCTTCCTAATCCTTTCTGCCTACTGGAATCGCAATTCTTTTCGGCAATCCTAAATGTTTCGGGCCGCGGCCGGCTAGGTCCAGCCTGTACCCTAAAGTCTGTTTCTTATGTCTTCTTTTCAAGACACCAATATAGAATATAGTATTACATTATTAATGTCAATTACTATTTAACTCCACTATTTTAAAGGTTTTCTTGCCCTTCTGAAGCATCAGTCTGTTATCTTTAAAATCTGAAAGTGTTACTGTTAATTTACTGTTTTCCACCTTCTCTCCGTTCATCATAAGTCCGCCCTGCTCTATGGTTCTGAAGCCTTCCGAATTGCTTTGCACAAGACCTGCTTCTTTTATTAAAGTGACTATGCCCATTCCTTCTGTAAAGGAGGCCTTATTCATGGTTACCTTTGGGATATTAGAAAGGTCCCCCTCTCCTTTAAACGCAGCTCTTGCACCTTCCTGTGCCTTTGTAGCTTCTTTTTCTCCATGAACAAGCTTGGTTACTTCAAAGGCCAACATTTCCTTAGCCCTGTTGATCTCTTCATCCTTCAAAGCGCTTAAAGCATTGACTTCCTCCATAGGTAAAAATGTAAGCATTCTCAGGCACTTGTTAACATCGGCATCATCCACATTCCTCCAGTACTGATAAAACTCATAGGGTGTGGTTCTGTTGGGATCAAGCCATAAAGCGCCTTTTTGGGTTTTGCCCATCTTCACTCCTTCACTTGTTGTAAGTAAAGAGAATGTCATGCCGTAAACCTGTTTACCTGTGTGTCTTCTTGTCAAGTCAACTCCGGAGATAATGTTGGACCATTGATCATTTCCGCCGCACTGCATTTTGCAATCTATATCTCTTGCCATGACCATGAAGTCATAGCTTTGCATCAGCATGTAGTTAAACTCTAAAAATGAAAGGCCCTTTTCAAGTCTCTGCTTGAAGCATTCTGCTCTTAACATATTGTTTACAGAAAAGTGCTTTCCTATCTCTCTGATAAACTCCACATAGTTAAGGTCTGAAAGCCAAGTGTAGTTATTCACATATATTGCTTTTTCAGGATCCGGTTTCTTTGTAGCCTTTCCTTCCATAACAGGACTGTCAGTCCCTGTATAGGAAAAGCCTTCATCAAAATCAAGGAACTTGTTAAAGTGATTTTTGAAAAGCTCTCCGTTTTTCAAAATAGTATCCTTATCCATCATCTGTCTCATATCGGTTCTGCCCGATGGATCTCCCACAAGAGTTGTGCCTCCGCCTATTAAGACGATGGGATTATGGCCGTACTTTTGCATATACATCATAATGATTATCTGTATAAAATGGCCTACGTGAAGGCTGTCTGCTGTTGGGTCAAAGCCTATATAGAAAAGGATTTTTTCCTTCCCCAGCATTTCTCTTATTTCTTCATCATGAGTGGTCTGCTCAATAAAGCCCCGCTCTTTAAGAACGTCAAATACATTATCAAACTTGCTCACATTATCAGGTATTAAACTCATTTCCTTCTCCTGTCTTTTTACTTTGTGCCAAAGAGCCTGTCTCCTGCGTCGCCTAAGCCCGGAACTATGTAGGCGTGTTCATTAAGCTCCCTATCTTTTGCGGCTATAAAAATATCTACATCGGGGTGAGCATTCTGCAGGACTTCTATTCCTTCAGGTGCTGCGATAATGCACATATAGATTATCTTCTTGCCGCCCCTTTCTTTAATGAAGTCGATGGCAGCAGCTGCGGAGCCTCCCGTTGCCAGCATTGGGTCAACTACGAAAACCTGTCTTTTATCGATGTCGCAAGGCAACTTGCAATAGTAGTCAATAGGCTTATGGGTGACAGGATCTCTATAAACTCCAATATGGCCTACTTTAGCGTTTGGCACCATCTGAAGCATACCGTCTACCATACCTAAACCTGCTCTTAGAACAGGGACAATTGCAATATCTTCTCCGTGAAGCATCTTAACTGTAGTACCGCATATAGGCGTTGTGATATCCACATCTACTAAAGGCAGATCTCTTGTGGCCTCATAGGTCATCAGCATCGCTACTTCTTTTACCAGTTCCCTGAAATCTTTAACGTTAGTCTCCACTTTCCTCATCATCCCGGTTTTGTGCTGGATTAAAGGATGATCAAATACGTAAACCTTGCTCATGGCAGTCCTCCCTAATCATATAATTTCTATTAACCTCTTTACATCTCATTTAACATATCAATACGCCTCTGATGTCTTCCGCCTTCACAAACCTGCTTAAGCCATTCATCAATAATGACCTCTGCCATAAGAGGCGTGGTGGTTCTGCCCCCCAAAGCCAGCACATTCGCATCGTTATGACACCTTGACATTCTTGCCATAAATTCTGAGGTGCAAAGAGCACACCTTACGCCGTGAACTTTATTGGCTGCAATTGACACACCGATTCCGGTGCCGCAAATAACTATGCCTAAATCTGCTTTCTTGTCTCTTACAGCTTCACCTACCATCTTACCGTAAATAGGGTAATCTACGGACTCATCTGTGTTTGTGCCTAAATCCATTACATCGTACCCTCTTCTTTCAAGGAAAGGAACAAGATGCTGTTTAAGCTCAAAGCCGCCATGGTCAGATCCTATAGCTATTTTCATTTCACCCTCCATTTTCATACCTTTATAACCTTATATCCTGATGCTTTAAGCATTCTGTTCATAAGAGCATATGCCACTTCATCAGTCTTATCAGGCGCCACTGAGATAATAAGCTCCACGCCTTCTTCATCCAGATCTCTAAGCTTGGCAAAAAACTGTTTAACAGCCTGTTTAGCATCAAGGTCTTTAAAATATATTACACCGGTCTTATTGCCTGATCCAAGTCCCAGGTAACCTTCTTTTTTTATCCTTTCAATTTCAGCTAAAACCTTTTCTTTACTGCCCTTTAGAATTATCATCTCTGCTTTTGGGGAGTAGTGGGTGTACTTCATCCCCGGTGATTTTGGAGAAAGAGCGTCCTCCTCATTTGCATATCCCACAGTAATGTTCTCATAGCCGCAAGTATTTAAAGCTTCCTCTATTTCCCCCTTTGTAACAAGGCCCGGCCTAAGAATAAGGATTTCCCCATCCTTCGTTAAGTCTACAACTGTAGACTCTATTCCCACTTCACAGTCGCCCCCTTCCAGGATTATCTCCACCCTGTTGTTAAGGTCATTCAGCACATCCTTTGCCCTTGTGGGAGACGGTCTTCCCGATAAATTTGCACTGGGCGCTGCAATTGGAGTCCCCGATTCCTTTATGAGAGCAAGAGCCACAGGGTGAGCGGGCATTCTTACTGCCACTGTGTCAAGGCCGCCTGTAGCCATGGAAGGAACTTTATCCTTTTTCTTAAGAACAAGGGTTAGGGGCCCCGGCCAGAAGGTTTCTGAAAGAAGCTCTGAAACAGAGTTTACTTCCTTTACAAGCTTCCTTAAATCTTCATATTCTGCTATATGGAGAATCATAGGATTATCAGAAGGCCTTCCCTTTGTTTCATATATCTTTTTAACTGCTGCTTCATTTAAGCCGTTTGCTCCGAGGCCGTAAACTGTCTCCGTGGGAAAGGCCACAAGGCCGCCTTTTTTAATAACCTCTGAAGCTTTCTTTATGTTTTCAACTGTGGGCATCAGTATCTGCGTTTTCATTTTTTAAAAATCCTGCATCCTGTCAGCTTGATCCTTTGCAATAAGTCCATCGATTATTTCATCTAAATCCCCGTCTAAAAAGTATTCAAGTTTATAGAGGGTTACTCCCGTTCTAGGGTCCGACACTCTTCCTTGGGGGAAGTTGTATGTTCTTATTCTTACAGATCTGTCTCCTGTCCCCACCGGGTTCTTTCTTTCCTATGAAAGCTCGTCCTGCTGTTCCTGCATCTTTAAATCATAAAGCCTTGCCTTTAGAACTCTGAAGGCCTTATCCTTGTTCTTTATTTGGGATTTTTCATCCTGACAGGTTACCACAAGACCTGTGGGAACATGGGTTAAACGAACTGCAGAGTCAGTCGTATTTACTGACTGACCGCCATGGCCTGAGGAGCGGTACACATCTACTCTCACATCGTTTGGATCTATTTCAATTTCCACATCATCAACTTCCGGTAATACAGCAACTGTGGCAGCCGATGTATGGACTCTTCCTGATGATTCTGTTTCAGGCACTCTTTGAACTCTGTGAGCTCCGCTTTCATACTTAAGTCTGGAGTATGCACCTTTACCTTTTATGAGAATGACAGCCTCCTTAATACCGCCTAAGCCTGTATCTGCTATATCCATCATCTCAGTTTTCCAGCCTCTTCTTTCTGCATATCTCATATACATACGCAAAAGGTCGGAGCCGAAGAGGGCTGCCTCTTCACCGCCTGTTCCCGCCCTTATTTCAAGGAAAACGTTTTTATCATCGTTCTCATCCTTTGGCAGCATTAAAACCTTAAGCTTTTCTTCAAATGAAAGGATCAGCTCTTCAAGCCTTGGGATTTCATCTTTAATCAAGTCCTTAAGCTCGCTGTCTGCTTCAGACAGCATGCTCTTTGCATCTTCCAGTTCTTCCCTAACTTTTTTGTACTCTTTATAAGCTGTTACCAGGTCCTCCAGATCTCCCATTTCCTTCATATATTTACGCCATACAGGCTGATCTGCTATTACCTCAGGGTTTGATACAAGCCCTGAAAGCTCATCGTATCTTTGTAATGTAAATTCGAGTTTTTCAAACATATTATTTAATCTCTCCTTAAAGAGTAATTATATCACAGTATATATTTCTTTGTGTTCATGAAAAAACCGGAAAATAATTTTCCGGTTTAGTTTGAATGTTTAATCCATGTTGTACTTGTTCTTAAACTTCTCAACACGGCCGCCTCTGTTAATGAATTTCTGCTGCCCTGTAAAGAACGGATGGCAGGCTGAGCATACATCAAGCTTCAGCTCCTCTTTTGTAGACCTGGTCACAAAAGAATTACCACATGCGCAAGTAACTTTACATTCCTTATATTCAGGATGGATTCCTTCCTTCATGTTGATTGCCTCCTTCCTTTAGATTTGCAAGCTTAATAAATATACCACAATAACAATATTTTATGCAAGTATTTTTTAAATTCCCTTTAAATTACT
>JAAZGD010000136.1 GCA_012511395.1 Clostridiales bacterium | reverse complement strand
TGTTATTAAAGGCGTTCAGTGTAAGCTTCATACCACCCTGGATTTAGCCCTCATTCACTTTGAAGGCTATGAGAGAACAGGATACAGTAGGCCTTGTGTTTTTGCAGGCTCAGGAAGTGATGCAAAGCCCGGGAAGATGTTGTGTAGGCTGGGCTTTCCTTTCCCTGAATTTAAGAATTACTTCTATGATGAAGAAAAGGATGATATCAGGTGGAACAAGGAAGGAAGAGCAAACACTCCGAGGTTTCCGCTGTCAGGTATGATAACGAGGCTTGTGGGAGGGCCCGGTGGCATTGTGGGAATAGAGCTTGAGAATTCGGGAGTTAAAGGCCAGGAAGGCGGCCCTGTTTTTGATGAAAGAGGCGTTGTGTACGGTGTCTATTCAGGAGCAAGCGCCCTTGGGTTTGGCATGTGCATTCATGTGGATAGAATAAAGGAATTTTTAAGAAAAGAAAATGTAAGCTACAGGACAGACAAGGCTGAGACAGAGAAAGAGATTAAAGAAGAGGAAAGCCTGCTTTTAGCAGATATGGAAGATACCTTAGATACCAAGCTGAATTAGAGAGGGGAAGGCATGCAGAAGCTTATTAGAATAGGACTTTTAGTTGTTCTTGATGCAGTAATTATAAATGCTTCATATATAATGGCATACCTTTTACGTTTTGAGTTTGAAGTGGACAGCGCCCAGTTTACCTTGTGGTTCTCTCAATATGCAAACAATATTCTCCCAATAACTGCAATCATTATTATTTCCTTTGTTTTCCTAGGTATATATACAAGCATGTGGAGATATGCAGGGACTCAAGAGCTTATGCGAGTTGTTATGGCCTGTCTCTTAGGTCAGCTTCTCGTTTTGGCTTATGTTTCGCTGGCTCAACAAATGGTTCCAAGAAGCATATATATAATTGCAGGCCTTCTTATGATGGTAATGGTGGGAGGCTCCAGAATCCTTTATAGAATCCTTAGAAGCCTTAGAACGCCGGGGGCATTTAAAAGTATGGCATCTTCCTTTGCAAGGCCCTCCTTTGTGCCTGCCGGTATTAAAAAGGTTATGATTATAGGGGCAGGAGATGCAGGAGCTTCTATTATTCGTGAGATGAAGCTTCATCCTGAGTACGGGAAAAAGGCAGTAGCTGTAATAGATGACAACCCTGCTAAAACAGGGAGCAGGATTAACGGAGTCAAGGTTTTTGGAAACACTGAACAGATAAGGCTCTTAGCAAGAAGATATCAAATAGATGAAATCATAGTAGCAATACCTTCTGCTTCAAGAAAGACTATTCAAAAGATTGTAAATGAATGCAACAAGACTAAAGCAAAGATTAAGATATTACCTGCTTTAATTGATTTAATAAATGAAAATGTAAGCATCTCAAAGCTTAGAGATGTAGATATTGAAGACCTGCTGGGGAGAGATCCTGTTAAGGTTAACCTAAGGGAGATTGCAGGATACCTGGAGAATCAGATAGTTCTTGTAACAGGAGGTGGGGGCTCCATAGGAAGTGAACTTTGCCGCCAGATAGCATCCTTTAAACCAAGGAAGCTTATTGCTTTAGATATTTATGAGAATTCCCTTTATGAGTTTGAGAATGAAATAAAGAGGAGTTTCCCATACCTTGAGTTTGAGTCTGTGGTGGCATCTGTGAGAGATAAAGAAAGGCTTCGCCAGATATTTGAAAAGTACAGGCCTCATGTTGTGTTTCATGCAGCAGCTCACAAGCACGTACCCTTGATGGAGGAAAGCCCCGGGGAAGCTCTTGTAAACAACATTTTAGGAAGTAAAAATGTAATGGATTTATCTGATGAATATCTGGTAACCCGCTTTGTTATGATTTCAACGGACAAGGCTGTGAAACCTACCAATGTAATGGGAGCTACCAAGAGGCTGTCTGAAATGATATTACAGGAAAAGAGTAAAGAGGATACGAAGACTACTTTTTCTGCAGTCAGGTTTGGAAATGTATTAGGCTCAAACGGCTCTGTAATTCCCATATTCAGAAAGCAGATAGAGTTAGGAGGCCCTGTTACCGTCACTCACCCTGAGGTAACAAGGTACTTTATGACCATACCTGAGGCTGTACAGCTTGTTATACAGACAGGGGCCATGGCGAAAGGCGGAGAAATATTCATTTTAGATATGGGCGAAGCTGTTAAGATTATGGATTTAGCTGAGAATGTAATAAGGCTTTCCGGCTATGTGCCGGGAGTCGATATAGATATTGAGATAACAGGCTTACGACCGGGAGAGAAATTGTATGAAGAGCTTCTTCTTCAGGAGGAAGGAATCCTTGAAACATATCATGAGAAAATATTTGTGGCAAATCCTTTGGAAGGGACAGAAAGATTAAGGGAGTTTCTCAAAAAAGACGATGACTTTGAAGCTGAGGTCAAAAAAGTTGCAAAAGAAAAAGAGGAAGATATCAGAACATGGCTAAAGGGAATGGTGCCCTTTTACAATCCAAATGGTAATGGGGAGACTCTTGATGGATATTAAGGTTGATTGTTCAAAAGCATTTGTAGACACCTCTCTGCTTAAAGAAAAGGCTGAAGAGTGTATGGAGATATTGTGGAAGGGAGAATATCCTTATACAGGATGGGTCTCCTACCCGCTAGGGATAACTGACAAGGAATCAGAGCTTTCTCTTTTGATTGAGAGAATAAAAAGTGTGGCTTCCGTCATTCAGAACAAGTGCAGACTCTTTATAGTCATAGGGATAGGGGGCTCCTATCTTGGGGCAAGAGCCGCTTATGAGGCGTTAGGTAAAAGGGAAGGCTATCCTGAGCTTTTATTTGCGGGAAACAACTTAAGTACAACTTATCATAAGGAGATACTTTCACAGCTTTATGAAAAGGATACCTGCATCTGTGTTATTTCAAAGTCAGGGACTACAACAGAATCAAGCATTGCATTCTCCATATTGAAAGAAGCCCTTATTGAGAAGTATGGAGAGAATGAAGCATATAAAAGGATATTTGCGGTAACTGATGAAGATGAAGGAATACTGTTGGGAGAATGTAAGTTAAAAGGTTACACAAGGTTTTCCATACCCAAGGATATAGGGGGAAGATACTCTGTATTAACTCCTGTAGGCCTTCTGCCTCTTGCAGTTTCCGGCTTTCATATAGAAGAGCTTCTTTTAGGGGCCTATGAGTGCGCTATAAGTCCTTTGTGGGATTCAAATCTGACGGATTATGCTATCACAAGGAAGCTTCTTTGGGATAAAGGAAAGAAGATAGAGATCTTTGAAAGCTATGAGCCTTCTTTTATGTGTTTTTCAGAATGGCTGAAACAGCTTTTTGGAGAGAGTGAAGGAAAGGAAGGGAAGGGCCTTTTTCCTGCTTCCTTAAGCTTTACGGCAGACCTTCACAGCATGGGACAATACTTGCAGGAAGGAAATCAGATCTTCTTTGAAACGATAATGGACTTAAAAAGTGCTAAGGATGATATATGGGTTAATGAAGAAGGAAGTCCTTTTCATGGGAAGACCATGAATGAGGTGAACAGAGCTGCAGTATCGGGAGTCATGAACGCTCACGAAAAGGTAGGTGTCCCTCAGGTAAAAATAGATATTCCTTTTATGGAGGAGAGGATTTTGGGTCAACTTTTTTACTTCTTCATGATGACCTGCGGGATTTCAGGCCTTATGCTTTCTGTGAACCCCTTTGACCAGCCGGGAGTTGAAGCATATAAAGAAGAGATGAGAAAGAATCTTAAAGGTTAACCTTTTACTTGAAGGTGAAATTGATATATACTTGTTAGTGGAAAATTAGGAAGGAATTATAAATAAATATAAGTGGATAAAGGAGGAACTGTTTTATGAAGAAAATCGGAGTATTAGGCACAGGCACTATGGGGGCAGGTATCATCCAGGTGTTGGCTCAAAGCGGCTATGAGGTAGTATTAAGAGCCAGAAGACAGACCTCAGTTGACGGTGGCATTGCAACTGTTGAAAAGAACTTGTCAAAGCTTGTGGCTAAAGAAAAAATAACTGAGGAAGATAAGAATGCCTGTATGAGCAGGATTAAAGGAAGCACAGATATTTCCGTTGTGAAGGATGTGGACCTTATTATAGAGGCTGCGACTGAAGATATGGAGCAGAAAAAAGCTTTATTTAAGGAGCTTGACGAGCTGTGTGGCAAGGATGTAATTTTAGCAACAAACACATCGGCTCTTTCAATCACCGAAATTGCAGCAGCGACTACAAGGCCTGACAAGGTTATAGGGATGCACTTCTTTAACCCTGTACCAATGATGAAGCTTGTGGAGATAGTAAAAGGCTTAGGCACATCAGAAGAAACAAAGAAGACAGTTCTGGCTTTAACGGAAGCTTTAGGTAAAACACCTGTGGAGGTTTCTGAAGCTCCGGGATTCGTTGTTAACAGAGTATTAATTCCTATGATTAACGAAGCCATCGGGATTTTGGCAGACGGCGTTGCAGATGCTGAAGGAATTGATCAGGCTATGATGCTTGGCGCAAACCACCCAATGGGCCCCTTAGCCTTGGGGGATTTGGTAGGCCTTGATGTATGTTTAGCCATTATGGAAACATTATACCAAGAGTTTGGCGATACAAAGTACAGACCTCATCCACTTCTTAAAAAGATGGTAAGAGGAAACAAGCTGGGAAGAAAAACAGGAATAGGATTTTTTGATTACTCAAAATAGTAGAGGGTATTAATAAAAAAGCAATTTATTGTAGCATTAAATCAAAGGAGGAAAAAAGATGAAAAGTGATCCAAAAGTAATTGAAATTTTGAACTCGCTTCTTGCAGATGAACTGACTGCTATTAATCAGTATATCGTTCACGCTGAAATGACTGAGGACTGGGGTTATTCCAAGCTTCATGAGCATTTTGAGAAGAGAGCAATCGATGAGATGAAGCATGCAGAAAAGCTTATTGGCAGAATCCTATATCTTGAAGGGACTCCAATCGTAACCAAGTTAGGCCCTATTCATATAGGCAATGAAGTTCCGGAGCAGCTTGAGAACGACAGACTGGCAGAAGTAGATGCAATAAAAGCATATAACGTTGCTATTAAGAAGATGGGCGAATTTAACGATTATGCCACAAGAAAGGTATTGCAGGAAATCCTTAAGGAAGAGGATGACCACATGGATGAAATCGAAGAGTTGTTAGACCAAATCGATCAGATGACTCCTCCAATCTTTCTTACTACAAAAGTTTAAAGATTAAAAAAAGAAGACACCGTTTTCAGACGGTGTCTTTTTCTTTTCAGTTAGTTTGAATGGGTACTATTGTGCTACGGCAAGTATTGGAATTATTTTGTTACTACTGTAAATTGTCCTTCTGCAATGAGTTTATCAAAAGCGAAGGTTTTAACGGTGTATTTCCCCGCCTGATATTTTTTAGTTGCGAATTCGCTGTAATAAATACCTGATGATATTTCGGTGCTGGTGCTACCCTTTAAGATGTATAGATCACGATTATATTTAACCCATTCACCATTTCCTAAATAATAAATATGGGTAATAGGTATTATCATATCTCTAGGAGCTATACCATGATTAATTACTGCTTCTGCTGCAATCATGCCCAATAATGGAGTCTTTAAAAAACTGACGGCATATACCCTGTCTTCATAGGGGATCCAATCAGGACCGGTCCCGGAATAGAATTTAATGCTCTGCATGGTAGATTTCTCAATAAAGGCTTTTTCCTCCGAGGTGTCTAAGTATAATTCAAATGATTTAACATTTAGTATTATGTCGTTTGCTTTAATCTCAATCTTATACTGATTAACATTGGGATTGTCCTTTACAAGATTTTTAATTGAAACGGTGGCTGTTGCCTCTGTGCTGGTATTATTTGCCTCAAGCTTAATATATTTTGTTTCATTCTCAATTACCTTTTTCTCAATGACAGGGGAGATTAAAAACTGTAAGGGAACAGTTTTATCATTTGAAATAAGGTCGTGTTTAACTGTGAATTTAATTTTTATATCTGTGTCAATATTTCGTGCAAATTCATAAGTATTAACATCTCCCGTGTCAGCGATACTGTAGAGTGACATCTTACTTACGGTTAAGGTTCCTTTATAGGAAGAGTCAATGCCCAAAGCATTGTACAATAACTGTGCGGCATTCCCTCTATCCATGGTACCACTTCTGTCTGAAATATTATTTGTTAATCCATGATATGTCGCAACCTCTAAGTAATTGGCTGGCCATTTAAGTGATGGATTTAATTCCGGTTCCAGTCCAAGAACCCTAACAACCATTGTTGCTGCTTCTACATAGGTTATGGTCTTACCAGGCATGGCATTTCCTTTACCATCTCCTAAAATAATACCGTTTTCTGAACAGTAACCCATATAAGGGATAGACCATCCATAACCTGTCATATCTTTAAATTTGGTTTTGTTATAGCTTACCAAGCTAGACTCAGGAATTCCAAGATATCTTGTTACCATAGCTGCAAATTCAGCTCTCGTAACACTTCTTTCGGGTTGAAACGTTCCATCAGGGTATCCACTGACAATTCTCATAGAAGAAAGAGTTTCAACGGCAGTTTGATGGGAGGTATTATCCACATCTGGATATGATGCCCCATGTGTTAAACTCACTCCACTGATTAGTACGAATAAAAGCAAAAACAGTACCGTAAAAAAATGGAATTTCTTACTTTTCATTTCGTTAATTTCCTTTCCTAGGTATCTTTAATATAATCCCAAACTGTTACCAAGTCAAAGCATAAGGAGGGTTGTTTAAAAGGGGGAGAACTGCTTTTATGGAATATAATGAAATGGGAATTCAGGTACAATACAACCGTAGAGTAAATAATAAGTATACAAGAGGGGCTGTCTTGAAGAAAGGGTATGTTAATGCTATGATTTAAGAATAGAGATTGTTATATAAAAAGGGAGAATAAAAGTGATAAAACATAAGAAATTGCTCGAGTGGGTGAAGGAGATGGAGGAGCTGTGTACTCCTGACAGGGTATATTGGTGCAACGGTTCTTCTGAAGAATATAAGGAGATAATGGCTCATGCAGTGGAAGCAGGTAGTGCAACCTTGTTAAATGAGGAGAAGCTTCCTAACTGTCATGCCTTTAGATCTGACCCCTCTGATGTGGCGAGAGTTGAAGACAGAACGTACATATCTTCTATTAAGGAAGAGGATGCAGGCCCTACTAATAATTGGATAGACCCTAAAGCGCTGAAACCCCTTATGACAGACCTTTATAGAGGCTGCATGAAGGGGAGAACCATGTATGTTATTCCCTATTCAATGGGGCCTTTAGGTTCACCTATTGCAAAGATAGGTGTGGAGCTTACAGACAGTCCTTACGTAGTTTGTAATATGAGAATAATGACCAGAATGGGAGATAAGGTTTTAGACCTTTTGGGAGAAGATGGTGAATTCGTACCTTGCCTTCATTCAGTAGGTGCGCCTTTAGAAGAAGGTGAGAAGGATGTGGAGTGGCCTTGTGCTCCTATGGAAAAGAAGTATATAAGTCACTTTCCTGAAGAAAGGACTATATGGTCCTTTGGTTCAGGGTATGGTGGGAATGCGCTGTTGGGTAAAAAGTGTTTTGCCTTAAGAATAGCTTCTGTTATGGCAAGAGATGAAGGGTGGCTTGCAGAGCATATGC
>JAAZGD010000135.1 GCA_012511395.1 Clostridiales bacterium | reverse complement strand
GGCCTATAATATATTTATCCAGTTCCGCCACTATCTCTTTGGGCGTCATCTTGTAAAAATCGTTGGACATAATTACAATCTCCTCCCTTTAAAGTTTCTCAACTGAAATGTTTTCATTTGTGTAAACGCAAATGGAAGCAGCTATTGAAAGGGATTCCCTCACAACTTCTTCTGCATTCATATCAGTGTGATTAAAAAGAGCATTTGCCGCAGCGTAAGCATAATTGCCGCCTGAGCCAATTGCTATGAAAGACTGATCAGGCTCTATTACCTCACCGTTTCCGCTGATAATTAAAAGGCTTTCCTTATCCGCTACGATCATCAAAGCCTCCAGGTTTCTCATAACCTTGTCTGTTCGCCAAAGCTGGGCAAGACTTACGGCAGCTCTCTTTAAGTTGCCTCCATGCTCTTCCAATTTCTTTTCAAACTTTTCAGATAAGGAAAAAGCATCGGCCACGCTTCCCGCAAAGCCTACCAGCACCTGGTCTTTATATATCTTTCTGACCTTTTTTGCACTTGATTTCATGATTGCAGTTTCACCCATGGTAACCTGCCCGTCTCCGCCTATGCAAACATCATCAGGTCCTCTTCTTACCGCTACTATTGTAGTCGCTGTAAATTGCACCATTTTATGACCTCCCATCAATTAAACAGTCCTATTCTTTATACCCACATTCCGGATTTGAACACTCCAATTTATGGTTTTTACTCTTTTTTTCAAGTAAGATACTATTACATTCCGGGCACTGCTTTTTTACAGGTTTATTCCAGAAGACTTGTGTACATTCAGGATAACCTGAACAGCCGTAAAAGATTTTACCGGACTTTCCCTTTCTTGCAATAAGTTCTTTGCCGCATGAGGGGCAAGGAACTCCCGTTCCTTTTACAATAGGCTTTGTTCTTTTACACTCAGGATACCCGGAGCAGGCTGCAAAAGGTCCGAATCTGCCATGCTTTATTACCATAGGCTTTCCGCATAAATCACAGTTTTCTCCTGTAAACTCCTCTTTAAGCTCCACCTTTTCGATTTTTTCATCAGCCACCTTAATCTCTTCTTTTAAGATAGCGTAATAATCTGCCACAACATCCTTCCATTTTGCATTTGAAGACTCAATCCTATCAAGGTTGTCCTCCATCTCTGAAGTAAACCCGGGGTCTACTATTTCATTAAAGTATTCTTCCATCATGTCTGTTACAACAAAGCCCAGCTCTGTGGGGACAAGGGTTCTCTTCTCCCTTTCCACATACTTTCTTTCAAGTAAAGTGGAGATAATAGGTGAATAAGTGGAAGGCCTTCCAATCTTTCTGTCCTCCAGATCCTTCACAAGGCTTGCTTCTGTAAATCGAAAAGGCGGTTGAGTCTCCTTTTCATCAAGGTTAAGGCCTTTAACCAAAAGCTCTTCTCCCTGCTCAAGACGGGGCAAAGTTTTATCTTCATCCTCTTCTCTCTTATCGCTGTAGACTTTCAAGAATCCATTAAAAAGAAGTTTGGAGCCTGTGGCCCTGAGTGTATAATCTCCGTTTTTAATGTTTGCAGCTTCATTGTCAAAGACGGCTTCCGCCATCTGGCTGGCCAAAAACCTTGAATATATTAATTTGTAGAGCAGGTACTGGTCCCTTGTGAGAGAGCCCTTAATATCTTCAGGTACAAGATCCACCCTGGAAGGCCTTATGGCCTCATGGGCGTCCTGAACATCTTTTTTTCTGTTTGAATAAAAATTGTTGGACCAGTATTTTTCTCCATATTTTTCTATTATATGGCTTTTGGCGCTCATCCTGGCCTGATCGGAAATCCTTACGGAGTCTGTTCTTATATATGTAACAAGACCTAAAGCTCCGTGGCCCTTAACCTCGCAGCCTTCATACAATTGCTGAGCCACCATCATAGTTCTTTTTATATTGAAGGAAAGTTTATTCCCTGCATCCTGTTGAAGGGTTGATGTTGTATAAGGCGCATAAGGTCTTCTGGTTCTATTCTTTTTCTCCGTAGAGATTACTATATTCTCGCCTTTTAAAAGCGCTTCCTTAGCTTCAAGGGCTCTATCTACACTGTCAAGGGTAAGCTTCTCTCCTTTATATTCTGTAAGCTTTGCTTTGAATATAGTATCCTCCGTCTTTTTGGAAAGGTCCAGATCTATGAGCCAGTACTTTTCAGGAATAAAGTTTTGAATCTCCTTTTCCCTGTCTATGATTATTTTCAGAGCGGCAGACTGAACTCTGCCGGCAGAAAGGCCTCTTCTTATCTTTCTCCATAAAAGCGGACTTATCTGATATCCTACAAGTCTGTCCAGCACTCTTCGTGCCTGCTGTGCGTCTACTGTACTTTGCTTTACAGGTCTTGGTTCCTTAATAGCTTCTTTTATGGCATCCTTGGTTATTTCATTGAAAACCACCCTGACAGGTTCTTCAGGTTTAATGGATAAGAGGTGGGCAAGATGAAAGCTTATGGCTTCCCCTTCCCTGTCATGGTCAGTTGCAAGGTAAACACGGGAAGCATCCTTTGCTTCCTTTTTCAATGTCTTGATTACATCGCCTTTTCCTCTTATGGGTATATACTCAGGTTCAAAGTTGTTTTCAATATCTATGCCCAGCTTGCTCTTAGGCAAGTCCCTGACATGACCCACTGAAGCCACCACTTTATACTGTGAGCCTAAAAATTTACCTATGGTTTTAGCCTTTGCCGGCGATTCCACTATTACAAGTTTCTTGGTTTCTTTTGCCATTTTTTCTCCGATAATTATGTTTTTCTTTGTCTAAGGAATCATTATATGTACAATAATTTTACAATGCAACATATATTTTCCCCATGGCAGTTCTAATAAACCCTCCCATTTCAAGAAGTGTTACAGTTAAGTTCATTTCTCCTGTAGTAACTCCAAGCTCCGATGCCAGGTCATATACCGTGGTTTCCGACTTTTCGAAAATAGACTTAAGCACTCTTTTCTCAAATTCCGAAAGGTTGTTCCCGGGCCTTTCCTTCAATGAATTTGCTATGCCTAAATCTGACAGCAGGTCTTCAGGTACTGCAAGGATTCTCGCTCCGTCCTGAATCAATTTATTGGTGCCTATGGAGTACATGCTGTTAATATTCCCGGGGACTGCATAGACCTCCCTGCCCTGTTCTATGGCCCGCTCCGCAGTAATCAGGGAACCTGAAGAGAGGCCGGCTTCTACGATTACACATGCTTTGGATAGGCCGCTGATTATTCTGTTTCTTAAAGGAAAGGTATATCTTGTACCTCTCATTCCCATGGGATACTCCGTAAGTATAAGGCCTTTATCAGCTATTTCCTTCATTAAGCCGTGATTAGCTTTAGGATAGCAGATATCAAGACCGTTTCCCAGAACTGCTATGGTGCTTCCCTCTTCCATTAAGGTACCTTTGTGAACACAGGAATCAATGCCTTGTGCCATTCCGCTCACTGTTACCACATCGCTTTCAGCCAGCATTCTTCCCAGTCTCAATGCCACATCCTTCCCGTATTCTGTAGGCCTTCTGGTGCCTACTATGGCTACAGCTTCTTTCTTTAAAAGCTCCGGACTTCCTTTATAATATAGAATTTTGGGAGGATCGGGAATCTCTTTAAGGAGAGGAGGATAATCCTTGTCCTCTAAAGTGATGGTTCCTGTTTTCATATTTCACTCCTTTAGGGCATACAGCTTTTCCAAGCTTCTGTATCTTACTGCTTCAGCAAGATGATCTATGCCTATATCCTCTGCCCCCTCAAGGTCGGAAATAGTTCGTGAAAGCCTCAGTATCTTATG
>JAAZGD010000134.1 GCA_012511395.1 Clostridiales bacterium | reverse complement strand
GATCATACCTGCCTGACAGAAACGGCACCCTCTTGTACAGCCTCTAAAGGTTTCAACCACAGCTCTGTCATGAACAGTTTGGGATAAGGGAACAAGAGGCTTAACAGGATAAGGTGCATCCTCCAAATCCTTAACTACAGCCTTTTTCACCCTTACCTTTCTGCCGGAAAAATCTCTTATGGTACCGTCATCATTATAGGAAACCTCATAATCAGAAGGTATATAAACGCCTTCCTCCTTTCTTGCTGTTTTAAGAAAATCATTTTTACTTCCGCCTTCAATTTTATTCTTAAGCAACAGCTCCCCCAGCCTTTTAAAGCTTTCCTCTCCGTCGCCTATGAGGAAGAGATCGAAAAAGTCGGCCAGGGGCTCAGGATTAAAGGCACAAGGCCCTCCCCCTATAATCAAAGGCATGGATTCATCCCTTTCCTCTCTTAAAAGAGGAATGCATGAAAGCTTAAGCATATTTAAAATATTAGTGTAGGAAAGTTCATATTGAAGAGTAAAGGCAACCATATCAAGGTTTTTAAGAGGGATTTTATTCTCAAGAGTAAAAAGAGGAATGGATTTTGAAATAAGGATCTCCTCCATATCCTTATAAGGTGCAAAAGCTCTTTCAAAGCTTAAATCCTCAATATCATTCATAATGGAATACAGAATTTGCAAGCCTGTAAAGGACATCCCTATATCGTAAAGGTCGGGAAAACAAAAGCCTATATGGCACTTGGCATCCTCCTTTATAATAACATTAAATTCGTTCCCAATATATCTTGAAGGCCTCATAACAAGGCTTAAGAGAGCTTCCAGTGTCTCCATTTTAACTCTTTCCATACTTTATCACCTATTGACATACAGTTTTATAGATTATATAGTTAAATAGCAACTTAACATGTTACATTATACATCGCTTAATATATGGAGGTATGACAATGGATTATTACCAGATGTTAAACAGAGCAATAGCTGAAAGCGGGTATTCTCTCAGACAAATTTCAAGAAAATGTCAGGAGGAAGGTTTATCCATAACCCCATCATATATATCACAGCTTAAAAATGGCAAACTTCCCCCCCCAAGCTGGGAGGTGACTAAAGCCTTGTCCAAGGTTTTAAACACACCTTATGAATCAAAGATGATTTTTCAAGGCTATCTTGAAAAAGCTCCCGATATCATAAAAGAATATATGGCAGCCTCATCTCAACTGAATAAAATTCTTCTGGAAAGCCTCTGTGAAATCAAAGGCGAATCTGAAATCACAAAGGAAGCTGTAAAATTCCTGGATGAGCTTGACGTACTTTCTACAGTCAACTTGGCACAGAAGCACATAGAAGACGGTAAATTTAAACCTTCAGAGGACTTTGTCAAGGATCTAAAGACTTATTCAAAAGGCCTTGTTCCCCTTGAAGAGGACAAATCAAGGTACATGCTTAACACAGATGAAATGGAACCCTTAATTCCCAAGGGAAGTCTTCTGTTTTTAAAGGATACTCCCGCTGCACTTCTAAAGACAAAGGATGTAATCCTCTTTAAAAACGGAATCATAACCTTAGTAAGAAGAGTGTACTTTTATGATGAGGACATCCTTTTGGTTCCCGACAATAAAAATGCTGAAATCATCAGAATCTACGGCTTTGATGAAATCGATTATCTGGGAAAGGTAGTATCCTATACAAAGGAATTCTAATCCTCTTCATTGTAGATAAACTCATACCCAAACAAGGTTATTACATCGCCTTCCTCAAGACCAAGGGCTTTAAGCTTCGCTATGCCCTGGTTTTTTTCTATGTATTTGTACAGGTATCTCAATGAGCCTAAATCGTTGAAATTTGTCGAATCAAATATCTTTTTCAACTGTTTCCCCGAAAGTCTGTACACTTCACCTTCCTTGGAAGCTTCAAGGAATTTAAAGTCATCCTGTTCATCTTCCCTTTTTACTGTGAATTCCTCTAAAGGTGAAGAGGGTTCATCTTCTTTTGGTAATGCTTTAAGTCGGTTTAAGGTAAAGGATAAAAGCTCCCTCACTCCTTCCCCTGTGGCTGCGCTTATTGGAAAGACGGAATATCCCAAGCCTTCCACATATTCCTTAAATTCTTCATAGTCCTCCATATCAGAGATGAGGTCCTTTTTATTGAAGGCTACAATTTGAGTTTTATTTGAAAGGTCCTTGCCGTATAAGGAAAGCTCCCTGTTAATTTTATCAAAATCATCCTTAGCTTTTCTGCCTTCCGTTTCAGCCCCGTCCACCACATGGATTAACAGCCTTGTTCTTTCTATATGCTTTAGAAATTCATGACCAAGGCCTGCCCCTTTATGTGCTCCTTCAATGAGACCTGCAATATCGGCAATTACAAAGCTGTCATCATAGATTTCACAAATACCCAGGTTGGGTACTAAAGTTGTAAAGTGGTAATTTGCAATTTTAGGATTTGCATTGGTGGCCGCCCTCAAAAGCGTTGATTTTCCAACATTTGGGAAGCCGATTAAACCCACATCTGCAATGAGTTTAAGGGAAAGTCGTACGGTGCGCAGACTTCCCTCTCCTCCTGCTTCCGCAAAATTCGGGGCCTGCCTTGTAGATGATTTAAATCTGCTGTTTCCTTTGCCGCCTTTTCCTCCCTTAGCCGCAATAACCTTGTCCTGATCCTTTACAAGATCTTTAATGACTTTCCCTGTCTTATCATCGATTACTACAGTACCTACAGGCACCTTCAGTATGAGGTCCTTCCCGCTTTTACCGTAGCAGTTTTTCTTCATGCCGTTTTCCCCGTCTTCGGCTTTGTAAGTTCTATTCCATTTAAAATCCAAAAGGGTTTTTAAATTGCCGTCGGAAACGAAAACCACATCGCCGCCATTACCGCCATCCCCACCGTCGGGACCGCCCTCAGGAACAAAGGGCTCTCTTCTGAAAGAAACAGCACCATTGCCGCCTTTCCCCGATGTAATGGTAATTTTAGCCTTATCCACAAACATAAACCAAGGACCTCCTTTCCATAATAGATTAAAAAAGCCCCGCTTTTAGGGGCTTTTCATGCACGCTCATAAACTTATTTATGCTTCAGTTTTATACACGCTTACTTGCTTTCTCTTCTTGTCATAACGCTCAAACTTCACTGCTCCATCTATCAATGCAAATAAGGTATCATCTGTGCCGATGCCCACATTATTGCCCGGATGAAATTTAGTGCCTCTCTGCCTTACAATAATGCTGCCGGCAGTAACAACCTGACCTTCTCCCGTTTTAACTCCCAAACGCTTGGCATGGCTGTCACGTCCGTTTTTAGAGCTGCCTACGCCTTTTTTACTTGCCATGGATGAACACCTCCTTTTCTCTCTAAATTAATTCATGGCTTCTGCGATTGTTTCGCAGAGCACTGCAATAGTTGATTTTTCATCTATTTCAATGTTGTTAGCCTTTGCAAACTCGATAATCTCTGCCTTTTTCATACCCTTAAAGTTGGGCAATTCACATTTTTCTTCAGCCTTTTCTGCTGCTTCCTTCTTAAGGGCAGGCTTGCCTTTAAGACTTGTAATCTCCACCAAAGTGTAAGGCTGTCTGTGGCCCTGCTTTTTCCTGTAGTTTTTCTTTGCCTTATACTTATAAACTATAATCTTTTCGCCTTTTCCGGACTCAACAATCTTTCCTGTAACAGTCATATTTAAATATGGTGTGCCTGCATCAACAGTATTGCCGTCTGAAAAAATCAGTACCTTGTCAAAGGTTACCCCATCACCGTTTTCAGCCTTTAGCTTTTCAACAGTGATCACATCCCCTTCTGAAACTTTATATTGCTTTCCGCCTGTTTCAATAA
Source organism: Clostridiales bacterium (assembly GCA_012511395.1). GTDB lineage: Bacteria > Bacillota > Clostridia > Peptostreptococcales > Anaerovoracaceae > JAAZGD01. The sequence continues at coordinate 262 of JAAZGD010000134.1, read as the reverse complement.
TTGCGTACATCTAAAACTCCTCCTCAAACCAGTCTCACCGGAATCAAGGCAGCATCATGCTTTTAAAAGCCTTTTCCGTGTGGCTACAGTAAAAAATATTATCACAGTAATGAGGGTATGTCAACAATTATTCCTGGATTACGCCGTCCTCATCCACCATTAATTCTTTAATAAGATCATCTACTCCATCTTCCGAAAAATCATCAAAATCAGAAGCATTTTCCGCTGCTTTTTTAAGAGAAGCAGTAAGAAGTTCATGGAT
>JAAZGD010000133.1 GCA_012511395.1 Clostridiales bacterium | reverse complement strand
ATCACAGGGTCAAGTGACAGCTCTTGAGGAGCCATTCTGTTTTTAAAATAGGCATTCTTTCCTATGGTAATGGAAGTCCATTTTGGTCCCTTATTCATTTCCACAGACTTTGTTTCTTCGTTCCATGTAACCTTATAGCCCATCTTTTCTAAAGCCGCTCTTAAAGGTACCATGGTAATACCGTCAATTTCCATGGGCTGTACGTCAAAAGCAATTTTCTGATCCATAAACATTACCTCTTTATTTACTTCTTTCTGAGTGGCAGGATAAAGCTCCGCCATGGCAAAACCTTGTGTTGAAATTAGCAGTACTGCTATTACCATCATTATACTTATTTTCTTAAATTTCATTTACTTTCCTCCTAAAAATTTTCACTGATATGTAGACGCAAGGCCGAGAAGAAATGTTCCATATTATTTTTATTAAAAAAGAGGCTGCACCTTCGGCAGCCCCTTAAACTCTGTCTTTTTCTATATCTTCTTAAGTATTTCTTCTACTGTGGCTTTGGCGTCCCCAAAGCACATGTAGGAGTTTTCTTTAAAGAACAAGGGGTTCTGAACACCGGCATAACCGGGGTTCATGGACCTCTTAAAGTTAATTACGGTCTGAGCCTTCCAAACTTCAAGTACAGGCATTCCCGCAATAGGACTGTTGGGATCTTCTTTTGCAGATGGGTTGACCGTATCGTTTGCACCGATAACAAGTACCACATCGGTGTCAGGAAAGTCTTCGTTGATTTCATCCATCTCCAGAACTATATCATAGGGCACCTTAGCCTCTGCTAAGAGCACATTCATATGTCCTGGTAGTCTTCCTGCAACAGGGTGAATGCCAAATCTTACATTTATTCCTCTTTCCCTCAGCTTTCTTGTAATGTCCGCTACAGGGTACTGGGCCTGAGCAACAGCCATGCCGTATCCCGGAGTGATTACTATGGACTTGGAATTCTTAAGAAGTTCTGCCACCTCATCTATACTCATCTCCCTGTACTCTCCGTAATCAATGTCTACCGCACACTGTTTGGTGCCTCCAAAGCCGCCCAGTATTACTGAGATAAAGGAGCGGTTCATGGCCTGACACATGATATAGGAAAGAATAGCACCGGAAGAGCCCACAAGAGCTCCCGTTATTATCAACAAATCGTTTGAAAGCATAAAGCCTGCGGCAGCTGCCGCCCATCCTGAATAGGAGTTCAACATTGATATTACAACAGGCATATCTGCTCCGCCTATTGCCGCTACCAAGTGAAGTCCCAGCAGGAATGAAATAACCGTCATCACGGCAAGAATGATTAAGTTTCCTCCCATAATAACGAACAACACCATACCTGCCAACACCAGAATAATAGCCGTCAGGTTCATGATGTTTCTTCCCGGCAGACATAATGCCTTTGAGGTTATTATACCTCTCAGCTTTCCGAAGGCCACGATTGAGCCTGTAAATGTGACACCTCCTATGAATACTCCCAGATATATTTCTGTAAGTTCAATCTTCAACATAGAGTCAAGGGAAGCCATATTTCCCAGGGCCAAAATGTGAATGAAGGTGTTATAGCCTACTATTACTGCTGCAAGTCCTACAAGGGAGTGAAGACTGGCTATTAATTCCGGCATACCTGTCATTTCCACCTTCAACGCCACTCTTGTGCCAATCAGCGCTCCTATAACCATAGCAATAAGAATATATACGTAAGCATGCGGGTCAATTGTTAATATTGTAGCCACCAAAGCAATTGCCATACCCACCATTCCAAACTTATTGCCCCTCCTGGCAGATTCCTGTTTTGAAAGTCCTGCAAGGGCAAATACGAATAGTACTCCGGCAATTATATAGGCAGCTGATAGTAATCCTAGTGACATGTCATTTCCTCCTTACTCTTTACTGAACATCTTTAACATTCGTTGGGTGACAGTAAAGCCGCCTATCACGTTGATGGATGCAATCAATACACCTATAAAGGCCAGGACTTTAACCACCATATTATCTGTAGCAATTTGCAACAGCGCTCCCACAATTATTATGCCTGAAATAGCATTGGTTACAGACATAAGAGGAGTATGAAGCGCATGTGTAACATTCCACACTACGTAGTACCCCACAATTATGGCAAGGGCAAATACTGTGAAGTGTCCTAACAGTTCATGGGGTGCCGTCTGACCGATCAATCCTAAAAGGATAACAGCCACAACGGCTAAAATATACTTGGCCTTGGAGGGCTTCTTCTCCTTTTTAACTGCCTCAGGTACAGGCGCTGCCGCTTGTGCGGCCGGTGCTGCTGTAACGCTGATTGGAGGCGGCGGGAATAAAACATCCCCGTCGTTTATAACGGACATGTTTCTAAATACCACATCCTCCAAGTCAATATTTATATTCCCATCCTTTTCTTTAGAAAGAAGCTTGGTTAAATTAACCAGGTTTGTTGAATACATTTCAGAGGACTGACCCGGCAAACGGCTTGCCAGATCTAAATATCCTATACACTTTACACCGTTTTCTGTTACAAAAAGCTCTCCCGGAACTGTATAACCACAGTTTCCGCCTGCTCCTGCCGCCATATCCACAATGACAGAACCTGGTTTCATGGTGTCAATCATTTCCTTGGAAATCAGCTTGGGTGCCGGCTTGCCGGGAATAAGAGCTGTAGTAACAATAATATCCACATCTCTTGCCTGCTCGGCAAACAGCTTCATTTCTGCCGCAATAAATTCATCGCTCATAACTTTCGCATAACCGCCGCTTGTAGAGCCGTCCTCATCCTGTGGAAAGTCCAGCTTTAAAAACTCTCCACCCATGGATTCAATCTGTTCCGCAACTTCAAGACGAGTGTCAAAAGCTCTTACAATCGCACCCAGAGAATTGGCTGTACCGATTGCTGCCAATCCTGCGACTCCGGCTCCGATAATAAGAACCTTTGCAGGCGGGACCTTGCCGGCCGCTGTTATCTGGCCTGTAAAAAATCGTCCGAAATTGTGAGAAGCTTCTATTATCGCTCTATATCCTCCGATATTTGCCATTGAAGACAAAGCATCAAGTGCCTGAGCCCTTGAAATACGAGGAACCATGTCCATAGCAAGGACATTGATCTTCTTCCTGGACAGCTTATCAACAAGTTCAGGGTTTTGTGCAGGGTAAATAAAACTTACCAGTGTAGAGCCGTCTTTTATCTGCTTTAGTTCAGCATCATCAGGTGCATTTACCTTGTAAATCAAGTTTGCGCTCCATGCTTCGTCGGAAGATACTACTTTGGCCCCCGAAGCCTCATACATTTTATCCGTAAAGCTTGCTTCTTCGCCGGCTCCTTTTTCGATAATTACATCAAAACCCAGTTTTTTAAGCTGTTCAACGCTTTTGGGTGTGGCTGCGACACGCCTTTCCCCTGATAAGCTTTCTTTTGGAATGCCTATTATCATCGTTTAACTCCTTTCAAAACATTTATTTTCCCAAACCAAAAGGTTCAGAAAATTCGTACAAATATTATACATCATTTTTGCAACAGAACAATAATATAATAAATGTATACAGTATTCAAGCAAAATAATAATCAATTTTTTAACATAATTATTGTAATTTATCATATTAAAGTGTACAATAATTCTGTTAGTGTATAATCTTTACGGGAGGAGAAAGAAAATATGCCCTCTGATATCAAATATATGACAATAGAAGACGTAAGCGAAATGCTTCAAGTCACAAGAACCACTATTTATAATCTGAAGAAAAGGGGGTTGCCTTTTATTAAAATAGGCAAGACTTTACGATTCGACAGAGAAGATGTAGTGGACTGGATTGAAACCCACAAAACCATAGCTGACCAAAAGGAATAAGGGGGACTTTTTTAGAGATGTTTATAATCTCTGCCTTTTTTATTCTGTTCTATATATTTGTTTTATTTCTTTTAAGTGCATTCTTTGTAAAAAGGGCACTTAATTCTTATGAGGAATACACTCTCTGCGGAAGATCTTTAACCATCTGGTACATTATCCTCACCTACCTTGGAACCTGGATAGGAGGAGGCACCATCATCGCCCTTGCAGGCGGTACCTACGCCCATGGCGCAAGCCAGTACTGGATATTTGCAAGCTCCTGTTTGTGCGGATTCTTCTTCGCATTTTTATTCATTACAAGAATCAGAAAGCTTCACTTAATAAGCATTGCGGATATGTTTTCTTTACGTTACCCTCACTACGGTGAGATTATCAGAATTCCCGTCACCATCGGTATTACTGTGAGAAACGTCACCATGATCGGCATGCAGTTTTCTGCTCTCACCCTAATGTTCACCTTTCTTTTCGATATAGACAGAAATCTTGCTGTCCTCGTAACCTTTTTAATAATTACAGGCTACACCTCCTTAAGCGGATTATGGGCAGTTGTGGCAACCGATGTTTTTCAAGGGATCCTTCAGACTATCGGTCTGTTCCTTCTGCTGTTTATGACTATTAGAGCAAACAAAGGTCTTGACAATATTCTGGATTTTTATACATCCTTAGGTAAAGAATCGGAGCTCCTTGTTATTGGAGGTCACGGTTGGTTCAGTTACTTTCTTCTCTGTTTATTTTCCTTTGGAATATTCTTTATGATGAGCGACCAGGGGGACTGGGAAAGAGTTTTATCCTCAAATACAGATAAGACTGCTTTCTGGGGATACTTGATACCTTTAACCATAACCTTGATGCTTCTTCTTGTACCTTCATATATAGGAGTTTTTCAAAGGCCTCTGGGAAGCCCTCATATAGATCCGGGCCAGCTTCTGTATTACTTTATTTTTAGCCAGGCATCCCCTGCCCTTGCGCTTTTTATAGTTATTACCCTTGTGTCCGCCGTCATGTCCTCTGCGGATTCATTTATGATAGCTACAGGTTTGATTTTCTCAAATGATATTATCAAGAGATTTGTAAACAAGAACGCCGACGATAAAGAGCTTATCTTTTGGACCCGTATGGGTGTTATTGCTTCAGGCACCATAGGCTTTGCTTTTGCCATCAACATCCAAGACATTATTTATCTGTGGATTACAGGCATAAGCTTTGCCACAGTTTTATTGATTCCCGGTTATATTATGGCCTGGTTCTCGAAAACAGCAAACACAAAAGGTGTTTTAACCGGTATGGCTGCATCCCTTGCTTATCTCATAATCCTTCTGTTTTTCGAATGGGAAATAGACCCCATCTACACTTTAACGGGGCTTTTAATCAACCTGCTCATTACTTTTTCCGTTTCATATTTTTCCAAAAGGCCTGATATTAAAGATGTTATGAAGACTTATTACTTCGGCCCTCAATTCAGCTTTATAAAAAATATTCCCAAGTAGTCAGAATAATTAAACAATATCTATTGAATTAGTCATTTTAATGTGGTAACATGATACTACTTTATTGTGCATTAATATAAATTAATGTACAAAATATATTGTTAAGGAGGACGCACTATGAGTGGAGCACTAGGTTATGTCATTCTATTTACCTTCGCAATCATTTTTATAGGAATTTCCTTTATTGTATCGAAGAAATTCCCTGTAGAAGGTGTAGATGACTTTGTTGTAGCAGGCAGATCCATACCCTTTGGGCTGATTGCTGCAAGCGTAATGGTTTCCTGGGTGTGGACCACAACTATTATGGGAGCATCTGAAGCAGGAACTTGGTTCGGTGTCTCGGGAGGAATAAACTACTCTATAGGAGCCATTATCCCATTCTTTATCTTTATTCCTTTAGTTGTGGCCCTAAGAAGAAAGATGCCAAAATGTACTACCTTCACCGAATTCGTAAGAGAAAGATACGGCCCCAAAGTATCGGCAGTATTTCTTGTTTTTGGTATAGGTATCGTACTTTATGTGTTTACTGAACAGGGAGTAGGCATCGGCATTGCCTTCAACACAATCTTCGGTATCCCCTATGCACTGGGAGGTACCATTCCCCTGGCAATTGTAACCTTATATATTGCCAAGGCAGGTTTAAGAGGTTCAATCTTTAATGACCTGATTCAATTTTTCGTTATTTCTATTATCATGTTGGTTACAGTCCCGGTTATTCTTAACTACATAGGTATCCATAACCTGCATCAAGGTTTGGTAGACGTTGCTACAAATCCAAGCAATGTTAACTACAATCCTGATGCCCTTAATATGGGTTCCTCTGCCGGCTTAAGATACGGTATGGTAGCGGCAGTTGTAGCCATGGGTCAAGTGCTCTTTGATCAAGGCTATTACTCAAAGGCTATTGCAACCGCCAGCACAAAATCCCTTATGAGAGCTTATCTCATCGGTACAGTCTTTGCCTGGGCACCTGTTCCAATTTTAAGCGGTAACGTTTTCGGATGCTCAATCATTTCTCTTGGCATAGGCGAAGGTGCAGGTATCTCTGTTTTCCGTTTCCTTTAAGCTTGTTACCTTCCTTACAGTAATGGTGGCCATTGTCTTTGTAGTTAAAGCAGGCATCCGAGGAATGCTCTACAACGATTTTCTAAACTTCTTCATGATTACCATAAGCCTTGGTGTTCTTGTGTTTATTATAATAGATAAATTCTCCATACATTTTATTTATGATAGCTTAAAGGATGTGGCTCTGAACAGAAGTAATCAAAACCATAACCCCAGCATACTGAACCTGGCAACTCTTGGAGGTACGAGATACTTTATTATCGCCACCATAGTAGGAATCGCCCAAACCATAATTGATCCTTCCTATGCCATAAGAGCCAAAATAGCAGTTACGGAGAAAGCCTTTATCAAATCTTTTCTTCTTGGGGGAGTATTTTTATTTATGCCTGTTGCAATTATAAGCTCCACCATATTAGGCTTTACCATGCTGACTTCAAACCCAAACATATCAGATTACGTAAACTTAAGCACTCTTATCTCCAGTGAAATATTCATTGAACAGTTTCCTGTCCTGGTATCCGTGCTGTTTGCTTTTCTAATGTATGCCGTAACTATGACAACTATTATATCCAGCCTTATGGGTATTTTAGGAATCTCCACCGTTAATTTCTACAGGGAGTCTATCAACAGCGAAGGAGATGAAAGGAAGAAAATAATATTTGGAAAAACCTTTACAGTCTCCATAGGTTTTATGTGTGCTTTAATTGGAATTTCTCTTGAAAAAATATCCCTCTTAACCTTGGACAACTTCTGCGGAATACTGTTTGCAGCTCCCTGCAGCGTATTGATTATGGGTCTTTTAGGGAAAAAGGATTATGGAAGCTCCCCTTTAATAGCCCTGTCTTTAGGGCTGTTCTGTGGTTTTTCTTTTTGGTTCATCAACATGGATGTTCAGACAAACTGGTTTTATGGAACTCTTATTTCCTTCTTCCTGCCTATACTGATTCTCCTTCTGTGGGGAATTATCAGAAACAGGAAGTTTAATTTCACATCTCTTAAGTGGTAGACTTTAAAGTATCCGCTATCTCTTCAATCTTTCTCAACCTGTGGTTTACACCTGACTTTTTAAGAACAGGCACATGCTTTTCACCAAGCTGGGTTAAATCGGCATCGGGATTTTCCAATCTGATTAAAGCAGTCTGTCTCAGCTTATCAGGAAGATAAATAAGGCCCTTTAATTCGTTTATGCATAAAATAGCCGCTATTTGCCTTTGAGCCGCTTCCACAATTCTGTCTGTATTTGCATCATCACAATTTTTTAATCTGTTTGCGGAACTTCTCAATTCCCTTTTAAGTCTAACCTCTTCATACTTAAGCAGATGTCCGTGAGCTCCCACAATGTTTAAAACATCTATTATCTGCTCCGACTCTTTAAGGTACACAATCCATTTATTCTTTCTTTTAACGGTTTTGGCATTTAAGTCAACAAAACTGATAATAAGCTTTGCCAAATCTTTTGCCAGTTTCTCCGAGTTTAATACAAACTCCAGGTGGTATCCTTTTTCCGGGTTGCTTACAGTCCCTGTCCCAAGAAAGGCTCCTCTTAAATAAGCTTTCCTGCAGCATTTCGTTTTTAGAAGGCCCTCATAAATGCCGTCGGTCAAGGTATCAAAGCCTTCCTTAACCGTAAGGATACCCATTTCCCGAAGCATTTTCTCTCCCAGGTCATCCTTGTCCTCTATGGTCATTATATAAATGTTGCCCTTTTGAAATGAAGGGCCTCTTGTTATTTCCATCTCCATTAGGACACCGTAATACTCCTTAAAAATATCCTGAAAGTGGGCTGCCACCTCCAGATTATCCAAAGTGATTACGGGAATCATTTTCCCTTTTATAAGCCTTATGCTCCCTGCCACTCTGACAAAGCCTGCGATTTCTGAAAGCATACAGCATTTCTTTCCCTGCTCTATATGAGACAGCTCTTCCTTTATGTCTGCCGCAAAGGACATGGTTCTAAATCCTCTCTATATTTACAATTCGCTCCATATCAAGACCGGCTTCCTTGGCTCTTTTCAAACCTCCTAAGAACCCGCCCACTCTGTTTGGACTGTGTGCATCGCTGCTAATTGCAAATTTCACATCGGTCTTTGAGGCCCTTTTGATACCCTCCACATCAAGATATGGATGCCAGTTGCTTATCTCCATTATAGTATCAGTATCACTTGAGGCTTTCGCCAGTTCATAAATATCAAAAGGCCCCTTATCCCCGGGATGAGTCAACATGTAGATATTATTCTCATAAAGCGCCTTAACAACCATATCGGTATTTCTTACTAAAAGGCTTCCCTTTCCTGCCCCTTCAACTGAATCGTTTTTGCCTCTTCCTATTTTATTGAATATGAAATTCTCAATGGAAAAAGCGCCTAAAATTCCATAGTGATAACCGGCCAGAACAAAGTCAAAGAAATCCATTTCCTCGGGTTTTACATCTATAAGATTTCCCTTTGTGGTAATATTTGCCTCCACGCCTATTTTTATCTCTATCTGTGGATATAAGGGTCTAAGCCTTTCTATCTCCTCTTTAATCTTTTTCATTTTTGCCATGGAAACCCCATAAGTGAGATGCCCCGGTCCGTGCTCCGAAATGGCTACTTCCTTTAAACCTTTTTTTACCGCTTCCCTCACATTATCTTCAACGGAACCTTTTCCATGAGAATAAGTAGTGTGGGTATGGTAATCCCAGATCATTCTGTATTCCATCATATCTCCCCTGTAATCCTTACTTCAGGTTCCAGGTCCACACCGAACTTATCCTTTACAGTAAACTGAATAAGATGCATTAAATTTAATATATCATTAAAAGTAGCATCCTTTTCATTTATGATAAAGCCTGCGTGAAGTGTGGATACGCTGGCGCCGCCAACCCTTAAACCCT
>JAAZGD010000023.1 GCA_012511395.1 Clostridiales bacterium | reverse complement strand
CTACAGACCTGTAAGGGAGAGAACAAAGGATAAAATTGTTGCTTTGTCCAAGGAGCAGCTTAAAAATACAGGCCATGACGAGCTGTCGTTGTTATCTTTGTCCACAAGCGACTTAACATGCTTTGAGCCTCTTGTCAGTGAGCTTACTGGCCTTTGCAATGAAGATAATATATCCTTGTCACTTCCTTCTCTAAGACTTGATAATACAGGCTTTAAGATTTTGGGAGAGACTCAGAAGTTCAGAAAGTCAGGGCTGACCTTTGCTCCTGAAGCAGGGACTCAGCGTCTCAGGGATGTTATAAACAAAGGTATAACAGAAGAACAGATTCTGGTTTCTGTAAGAAAGGCAATTGAGCTGGGATACAACCATCTTAAGCTTTACTTTATGATCGGCCTTCCTACTGAAACCTATAATGACCTTGATGGAATTGTCGACCTGACTAAAAAAATCCTGGAAATAAGAAGGGAAGTTCAAGGACCTTCAGGAAGGTTCAATATAACTGTCAGCCTTTCAAACTTTGTCCCCAAACCCTTTACTCCTTTTCAATGGTCACCTCAAGATACTGTAGATAAGCTCATAGAAAAGCATAATTATCTGAAAAACGGGCTTTCCATGAAAAGAGTTACATTTAAATATCACGACAGCGACGCAAGTCTGGTGGAATCAGTTTTTTCAAGAGGAGACAGAAGGCTTTCAAAGCTTCTTGTTAAGGCTTTGGAAAATGGTTGCAAAATGGATTCCTGGAGCGAGAGCTTTAATTTTTCTCTGTGGAAAAAAACCTTTAAAGAGGCAGGTATAGATCCTTATTTCTACGCTAACAGAGAAAGGAATAAGGATGAGGTATTGCCTTGGGATATAATTGATCCCGGCATCAATAAAAAATTTCTTTTAAGGGAGTTCTCTTTAGCTTTAAAGGGGGAGATTACTCCTGATTGCAGGGTGAAATGCGTAAATTGCGGAGTTAAAAGGCTGACTGCCTGTCCTCCGGAGGAAATAGATGGCTAAGTATCTGTTGTTTTTTGAAAAAAGAGGGTTAATTAAGTATACTTCTCATCTTGACCTGTTACGAATATTTAAAAGAGCCTTTAATAAGGCCTCGATTCAGCTTGTTTATTCTGAAGGCTTCAATCCTCATCCAAGGTTAACATTCTGCCAACCTCTTTCCTTAGGCTTTGAAGGTGCATATGAGCCTTTGGAATTTGAAACTCCGGAGGAATATAATGGTGAAGATTTAATGATGAGGCTCAATGAAAACCTGCCAAAGGGTTTAAAGATTCTTAAGGTACAGTCAAGAATTGAAGAAAAGCGCTCCATAGCCAAAACCTTAAATAAAGCGTGCTACAAAATCCGATTGTCAGGCAGCTTGTTCAAGGAGGATTTTCCTTTCTTGGTGAAACAGTTTATGACATTGAAGGAAATAACAGCGGAAAGACAAAACAAAAAAAGAAAAAGAGTGGAAACTATTAATATAAGGCCTCTAATCGTTGAAATTACTGGGTTCTATGAAAATGAAACACCCGTGTTAAATTGTATTTTAAGAGCAGGCAGCAACGGAAATCTTTCGCCGGAGTTGGTAATACTGAGTTTCTTTAAGTATGCAAAGGTTGATTTTGTTCGTAATGAAATCCAAGTGGAGAGGCTCTATTTGGAATTTGAATAATTGACATATTTTACCAGTTGTGATACCTTCAATTTATGTAAGTCATCTTAATTTATTGCAGGTAGAGACATGTTTTATAAAATCTTTTTAGTATTTAAAAAGGATAAAAAACTGGTTAAAAAGGCGGTAATAGCTTTAGTGGTTATTGCCGCTTTAATTATTTCCTTTGTTTTAGACAAGGACCAAAATGATAATTCAATTTCTGTGGTTGGAAATGATGAAATATGCGAGGATGAATCTCTATATTACGAAGAGGATAAAACCATAGTGGTGGATATTTCAGGTGCAGTTAAGAATCCCGGCATAGTAATAACCTTGGAAGGGACAAGGCTTTATGAGATATTTTCTGAAGTGGGAGGCCTTACAGAAGATGCCTGCCTTGATTCAGTAAATCAGGCCGCTTTCCTTCAGGACCAACAGAAAATCTATATACCTAATAAAGAGGAAGGTAAAAACAGCGGTATCTACAACTGTCAAGGGCCCTCTAATAGCTATGCTTCCCTAATAAACATCAACTCTGCCTCCTCTGAGGCTTTACAGACATTAAACGGTGTGGGCCCTGTTACTGCTCAGAAAATTATTGATTTTCGAACGAAAAACGGGCCTTTTAAAAAAATCGAACAACTTATGGATGTTTCGGGAATCGGACAAAAAACCTACGATTCCCTAAAGGATTATATTACTGTGTAAAGTAAGGAGGTTAACCATGGCAAATCAGAAAACCTTTAGAAAGGTTGAGCATCTAATTACGGATATCGTTAATGATGAGGGGATTAATCCTTCCCTGAAAGGATTCTACTACATCACCGAAGCTGTAAATCTCTTGTTAAAGGAAAAGGATCGCATGGGCGCTATTACTAAAGAGGTCTACGGCCCCATTGCAGACAACAACCAAACCACCGTAGCTTGCGTGGAGCGTTCCATAAGATTTGCTATTAAAAAGAAAATGGAGTCTGCTAAAAACCAGGACTTTAAAGATGATTGTGTGACCAATAAAGTCTTCATTGCGAAAATTTTACAGAAAGCTGAACAACAACAGTTTTTAGTAATCTGAAATATACTTATTTGTGTTTAAAATCCTTCCGTTTATGGTATAAAATCTCTGTTGTATATACTATATGAAAATGGAAGGGTTTTTTAATGGTTTCAAAGGAAAAAATTGATAGAATTAATCAGCTTGCAAGGAAACAAAAGTGTGAAGGGCTGACAGATGAAGAGAAAGAGGAGCAGGCCTGCTTGCGGCAGGAGTATTTAAAAGCCTTCAGGGAATCCTTTATCAAACAGCTTGAAGCCATAGAAATAGTGGATACGGAAGTTGAATGTTCCGGTGACACTTTAAAAAATTAGGAGGCGGTAATGGAAAGAAATATCTACCTTGACTACTCAGCCACCACTCCTGTAAAAAGAGAAGTTTTTGAGGAGATGGTGCCATACTTAACAGATTATTACGGTAATCCTTCCAGCATCTACAAAATAGGTCAAAGCTCAAAGGAAGCAATACTTTTGGCTAAGGAGAGGATAGCATCCCTTGTGGGCGCCACACCTGAAGAGATTTACTTTACCGGCTCAGGGACGGAAGCTGACAACTGGGCCATAATCGGCACTTATGATTCTTTGAAAACCAAAGGCAATCATATTATTACTTCCAGCTTTGAGCACCATGCCGTTCTGCACAGTCTTAAGTACCTTGAAGAGCAAGGTGCGGAAGTGACTTATTTACCTGTTTCAAAGGATGGTTTGGTAAACCCTGAAGACGTTAAAAATGCCATTAAGGACAACACCATTCTCATAACTGTTATGATGGTAAACAACGAGATAGGTACCATTCAGCCTATTAAGGAAATTTCCAAAATTGCAAAGGAAAAGAAAATTCTCTTTCATACTGACGCAGTTCAAGCCCTGGGGAATATAAAAATTGATGTAAATGACTTAGGTGTTGATCTTATGTCCATGTCTGCCCATAAGATTTACGGTCCCAAGGGAATAGGAGCTTTATATATCAAAAAAGGTGTTAAAATAGAAAACTTCCTCCATGGAGGAGGCCAGGAAAATACAGGAAGGGCGGGAACTGAAAATCTGGCCGGTATTGCAGGTTTTGGGAAGGCCGCACTGATTGCCGAAAAGAACTTTGATTCCCACGTTTTACATCTTAGAGAGATGAGGGATTACTTTCTTAAAAAGGTATCGGAGAGAATACCTGATTTTAATATAAACGGTTCCATGGAAAAGAGACATCCGGGGAACTTGAATCTGGCCTTTAATTACATTGAAGGAGAAGGCATTCTGCTTCTTTTGGATAAAGAAGGTATTCAGGTTTCAACAGGCTCTGCCTGTAACTCCCAGTCCTTGACTCCAAGCCATGTTCTTTCTGCAATAGGAGTTCCCGTTGAAAGAATTCACGGCTCCATAAGATTTTCCTTCGGGGATTTCACAACGAAGGAAGACGTGGATCAGGCAGTGGAAGTGCTGGATAAAGCAGTGGGCAAATTAAGAAAAATATCCTCAGTAAGTAAAGAGAAAGGATGGTGACCTTTTAAAATGCCAATTTATAATGACATAGTGATGGAACACTTCATGAATCCCAGAAATGTAGGTGAGCTTGAAAATCCCGATGGTATTGGCACCTACGGCAGCCCCGTCTGCGGAGATATGATGCAGATTACCATTAAGGTTGTGGATGAAGTAATAGTTGATGCTAAATTTAAAACCTTTGGGTGCGGTTCAGCCATTGCATCCTCAAGCATGGCTACAGAGATGATCATAGGAAAAACCATAGACGAAGCCTTGGCCATCACAAATAAAGAGATAGTATCGGAGCTGGGCGGACTTCCTGCCGTTAAGATTCACTGCAGCGTTTTAGCCGATCATGCGATTAAAAACGCAATCTTCGATTATGCAAATAAACAGGTGAAGACTTACAAGGGACTTGAAGGCTATGACCCTGATGAAGATGCGGATGAACAGGATATTATGGAAGAAACAGGCTGCACCGGTCCCAGTTGCAGAGGTTGACATGGTTTTTGAATTAAATGAAAATAAAGTTGTTCTAGGTTTAAGCGGTGGGGTGGACAGCACTCTTGCCGCTTTAAAATTAAAAGAAAAGGGCCTTGCGGTAACAGGGGTTTACTTAAATGTATTAAATGATAAGGAAGGTCAAAAGCTGGCATTTAATTCGGCCCTGGAACTGGATATCCCCCTTGTTGTAAAGGATATAAAAGAGAATTTTGATAATAAAGTTATCAGTTATTTTGAAACAGAATACTTAAAAGGCAGAACACCAAACCCATGTGTAGTTTGCAATCCCGACATTAAGTTTTCTATTTTAAAGGAAGTGGCAGACAGCCTTGGGGCTAAATATATAGCTACAGGACATTACGCAAAAACCTATTATGATGTGGACTTAAAAAGATGGTTTATAAAAAAGGCAGTATCAGAAGAGAGGGATCAAAGCTACATGCTTTACAGGCTGCCCGAAGAAGTGATTTCACGTCTATTGATGCCTTTAGGAGATGTCTTGGATAAGGATATAGTTCGAAGAGAAGCGGAAAAGGCAAAGCTTTCAAGTGCCGGGAAAAAAGACAGCCAGGAAATCTGTTTTCTCAGAGAAGGTCAGGCCTATAGTGAATTTCTTAAAGAGAGAGGAGTGGTGACACCGGGAGGGCCTTTTTTGGATTTAGAAGGAAATGTAATCGGAAAGCATTCAGGAATTTCAAATTACACTATCGGTCAAAGAAAGGGTTTGGGAAACACCTTCGGAAAACCTATGTTTGTAAAGGAAATCAAAAGGGATGACAATGCCATCGTTCTGTCGGATAAAGAGCAGGACCTGTACAGTTATAAAATTATTTCCTCGAATAATATTATTAGAATACCCTTTGAAGGCTTAAAGGTTATGGGAAAGATTCGATACAGAGCTCAGCCTTCATCCTGCTATATCAGGCCTTTGGAAAACAATAAAATTGAGGCTCTTTTTGATGAGCCTCAAAGGGCGCCTACTCCCGGCCAATCCATTGTTTTTTATCTTGAAGATTATATTATAGCAGGAGGTTTTATAGACTAACTGCCTATCATAATGATGCTCTCACCTTGCAGACAGGTGCGCAGTAGCCGCAGGTCAAACATTTTTCCGAATCTACTTCAGCAAGACCGGCTTCATTAAAGTATATGGCGTGGTTGGGGCATCTTAAAACACAAGCGCCGCATCCTTCACAGTCGCCTTGATCTATAAAGACTCTCTTGCCTGAAACATCAGGGTTAAAGTCTTTTTCCATTCTGTTTTCCATATAATCGAAAATTTGGTCCACTTCCTTTTCTGAACCAAAGCCTATCATTACAGAGCTTATGCCGGGAATCCCAAAAGCGTAATTCAACGCTTCCTGATATGTAAAAGTCAAATGTCCTCCTCCAAAGGCTTTCATAAGGAATACACCTTTATCCTTTGAGATACACTTGCTTATTGCTTCCTCCATCTCTTCCTTTGTGCCTTCAGTTTTACCTTTTCTGATGCCCAGGCTTTTTATGTTTATAAGAGGGAATACCACATCGCATTCCTTGATATCTGCCATCTTCATTGTCACATCCACATGATGGGTGCTTACACCGATAGCCTTTACAAGCCCTTTGGCTTTCGCTTCATTTAAATATTCCCATGCACCTTCTCTGTTAAGAAAGTCATCTCCCTCTCTGACCTCATGAAGAAGAAATACTTCTATAACATCTCTGTCCATTTTCACTCTTGCTTCCTCTATGGCAGCTTTCATTTCCTCATAGGAAAGGTCAAGGCACTTTGAAGCTATAACAGGCTCATAATTTGTTCCTTTTAAAGCCTCTCTTATATAGTCATAGGTTTTATAATATTGGGCGGTATCAAGAAAATTAATGCCTCTTTCAAGGGCATGCCTCACGATTTTACCGCCTTCCAAAAGGGGCAGGTTCAATTGAGAGTATCCTATGGTAAGAACTCCGAAGCCTGCTTTGGAAACTGAAAGTCCCGTTTTTCCCAGCTGTCTCTTTTCCATTTTTCTCCTTAAATTTCCATATCTTTGGTTTGACTTAATGAAAGGATTATACCATAAAAAAGGCACTGCCTTTTAAAATATGGTATGATAATTATTTGAAAGGGATTTATTGTTTATGAAAATATTAAAACCGGTCCTTGTGGCTCTTGTAGTGCTTTCACTTCTATTTTACTTTATAACCCCCCACTTCCAAGGACCTGAAAACTCCCTTGATGAAGCTTTAATAAAGGGCCCTTATACTGTTGAAAGGGTGGTGGATGGAGACACAGTAATCTGCAAGGTAGATGGAATAAGAGAAAGAATTAGGCTTATAGGAATCGATGCTCCGGAAAGTGTTTCCGACAATCCTGACAGAATTACGGAAGAGGGCATAACAGCCTCTATATATGTACACAACCTTTTGGATAAAAAAAAGGTATTTTTAGAATACGATGTGGAAAAACGGGATCAGTATGACAGGCTTCTTGCATACGTATATATAAAGGATAATGAGGAATATGTGATGATCAATATACTTCTTGTGGAAAAAGGCTATGCTGTACCTTATAGAGTATGGCCTAACGTAAAGTACGAAAATGAGATAAAGAGGGCAGGTGAAGGAATGTGAAATCAGGTTACGAAAAGGAAAGGGAGTTGTTATTTTCTGTAATAACTGCACTTTACAAAGAGGCTCTTGTAAACGGCGCCTCGGGAAATCAAAGCATACGGGTTTCGGAAAATGAAATCATTATTACGCCTTCCGGGGGAACGTATTTTAACCTTTCTTTAGAGGATCTTGTTCTTTGCGATCTTTCGGGAAACGTGCTTTCTAATAACGGCCCTTATTCCAGCGAGTACAAGCTTCACCAAAAAATATATAAGGCTTTTCCAAATATCAATGGGGTAATCCATACTCATTCTCCTTACATCATAGGAGTTTCTTCTGTTTTAAAGGAGCTTCCTCTCTTATCGGTGGAAAGCTTTGTATCAGGTTTTACACCTGTTCCCGTAACTGAAAACTTTCTTATGCCCGGCTCCCAACTATTAGCTGAGGAAAGTGTAAGGCTTTTGAAGGAGACGGGGAGTAAGGCTGTAATATTAAAAAACCACGGTCTTGTGGCTTTAGGCAATTGTCTGACGGAGGCCTTTAATCTGGCATCAAACCTTGAGGTTGGGGCAAAAGCTTACTTTGTGGCAAAAAACCTGGGCAATCCCTCACTTATTACAAAGGAGACGGTAAAGAAATGATTCCTGACAGCTTTCTTGAAAAAATGCCCTTTCTCGTAAGGCCTGAAAATGTAGTGCGGTACGAAAACAACAGAGTTTACGTTTTGGACAGAAGAAAGTATCCTCAAAACATAGAGTTTCTGGAATTAAAGGACTGTGAAGAGGTGGCAAAAGCCATTACCGATATGGTAACTCAAAGCCTTGGTCCAAGATATTTAGCTTTATACGGTATGGCTCTGGCTGCAAAAGCTGCAAAGGTTGAAAATGTAAAAGAGGAGCTTGAAAGAGCAGGGGAGAGGCTGATAAATACAAGGCCTACAAACCATGAAATCAGAGAAGCCGTTACATCACTTTTGAAATATTACCAGGATTACGATAATAAAAAGGATACATCAGCCTTTGATATTGTCCTTTCTTTTATAGACCATCTAATTATGAAAAGGCATTATGAAAGTCTGGCTTTGGCCGAAGTCGGTTCAGTAGTATTAAAAGACGGTGACACCATACTGACTCACTGTTTTCCTGAAACAACTTTAGTCTATTTACTTATTAAGGCAAAAGATGAGGGGAAAAAATTGAAAGCCTTTTCCACTGAAACAAGGCCTTATCTGCAAGGGGCAAAGCTTACAGCTTCAGTTCTTCACGATATGGATATTCCCGTCACCTTAATCTCAGACAGCATGGTGGCAGAGGTATTTTCAAAAGATCTTGTAAATGTATTTTTAACGGGGACTGACAGAGTGACCATGTCAGGCCATGTGGTGAACAAAGTAGGCACATTGCAAAATGCCATTCTTTCCAAAACCTACGGCGTACCTTATTATGCCTTAAGCTACGGCCCTGACAGAAATGCGAAAACGCCTCAGGATGTGAAGATAGAATACAGAGATCCTGTGGAACTTCTTTCTTTCAAAGGCATTCCCATAGCAAAGGAAGGGGTGAAGGGCTATTATCCTGCCTTCGATATTACTCCGCCTTTATACATAACAGGTATCATAACGGATAAAGGCATATTTGAGCCCTTAAAAATCAGTGAATATCCTGATTCTGCTTGAAGAAAGAAGCTCTTTCATATAAAATGAACAGGTTACCATAAATGGAAAGGTTTTTTAATTATTAATGGAAAAAATAGGATTAAATCGTCTGAGAGAGATGTTCCTCTCATTTTATGAATCCAAGGACCATTTAAGAAGGCAAAGCTATTCCCTAATACCGGAAGGCGATAAAAGCCTTCTCATTATCAACTCCGGAATGGCCCCCCTAAAGCCTTATTTCGCCGGGTTAAAGACTCCTCCGAATAAAAGGATGACTACGTGCCAAAAGTGTATAAGAACGGGAGATATTGACAATGTAGGCTATACGGACAGGCATGGCACCTTCTTTGAAATGCTGGGAAGTTTCAGTTTCGGAGACTATTTTAAAAAGGAATCTCTCATATGGGGCTTTGAGTTTATTACGGACTACTTAAACATGCCTGTAGACAGGCTGTGGGCCTCTGTATACGAAGAAGATGACGAAGCCTATGATATATGGCTGAATGATATTAAGATGCCAAAAGAGAGAATTGTAAAGCTTGGTAAAGAAGATAATTTCTGGGAAATCGGAACGGGCCCTTGCGGTCCATGTTCGGAAGTCTACTATGACAGAGGTGAAGAGTACGGATGCGGCAGGGAAGGCTGCATGCCCGGATGTGACTGTGACAGATACTTGGAGTTCTGGAACCATGTGTTCACGCAGTTTAATAAAGATGACCAAGGAGTTTATTCAGAGCTTGAACACAAGAACATAGATACAGGCATGGGGCTTGAAAGAATCGCTTTAATCATGCAGGATGTGGACTCCATCTTTGCCGTAGACACAATTAAATACATAATTGACGGAATATGTGAAAAGAGCGGGAAAACATACACCTTCGGGAAATCAAAGGATGATGTTTCCATAAGGATCATCACCGACCACTTAAGGAGCATTACCTTTATGGTGGCAGACGATATCCTGCCCGGTAACGAGGGCAGGGGATACGTCCTTAGAAGGCTTTTAAGAAGGGCTGCAAGGCATGGAAGGCTCCTTGGAATTGAGGGCACATTTTTAGCCGATCTTTCAAAGCTGGTGGTTATGGTTTCAAAGGATGCCTATCCTGAACTTTCTGAAAGGGAGGATTACATACATAAAATCATAAATGTGGAAGAGGAAAAATTCAGCTCCACCATTAAGCAGGGTGAAGACATAATCCATGAGTATGTAGACGACCTTTTAAAATCGGGAGACACAATTTTGAAAGGTGAATTGGCCTTTAAGCTTTATGACACTTACGGTTTCCCAATTGAGCTTACAGAAGAAATTCTTCTGGAAAAGGATTTAACCCTTGATAAGGAAGGCTTCGAATCATTTATGGAGCATCAGAAGCAGCAGGCAAGGGAGGCCAGAAAAGAAGAGGGCGACTTTGGCTGGGAGGAGGAGACCTTAAGCCTTGAGAATGTTCCCGAAACCATATTTACAGGATATGAAACCCTGGAGGATGAGGGCAGGGTTCTAAACCTTTTCAAGGACAACAAAGAGGTAAAGGAAGTTAGGGAAGGAGATACGGCTTTTCTGATTTTAGACAGGACTCCTTTCTATGCAGAAGGAGGAGGACAGACTACAGATACAGGAGTAATGTACTCAGACAATTGTGCTGTGGAAGTTTTGGAGGTGACCAATCATAAGAACATCTACCTTCACAAGGTTCACATAAAACAGGGGATTTTAAAAAGAGACCATAAAGTTAAAACTCTTGTTACAGTTTCCAGAAGAAACTTAACCGCTGCCAATCATACTGCTACCCATCTTCTTCATAAAGCTTTAAAGGAGGTTTTAGGAGATCATGTTAAGCAGGCAGGAAGCAGTGTTTCACCTGAGGGCTTGCGCTTTGACTTCAATCACTACAGCGCCATGACCAAAGACGAAATAATGAAAACTGAAACTTTAGTAAATGAGCAAATAAGCTATGTCCCTCCTGTAAATACTGAAATCATGGAGATAAATGATGCCTTGAACAAAGGCGTGGTAGCACTTTTTGATGAGAAGTACGATAACATAGTAAGAGTAGTCAGCGTGGGAAGCTACAGCAGTGAACTTTGCGGCGGCACTCACGTAAAAAATGCAGGCCAGATAGGAGCCTTTAAAATTATTTCGGAAACGGGAGTGGCTTCAGGTGTAAGAAGAATAGAAGCTGTGACCTCCTTAGGCGTTCTTTCCGCCTTAAACAGCGCCGAAGCAGTTTTAACAGAAGCCTCCAGTGCTATGAAGACAGGTAAAGACAACCTCCTTATGAAGGTTAAGGCTCTGGTAGGCGAGATAAAGGTTCTGGAAAAGGAAGTGGACAGGTTTAAAAAGGATTCTATGGAAGATGACATATCAGAGATAATAAAAGACAGCAAGGATATTGGAGATGTTAAACTGGTTACTCATGGCTTTAAAGACATTTCTGCTGATCAATTAAGAAGCCTTTCCGATATTATTAAAAACCAAATTGGAAACAGCATAATTGTATTTTCATCCACAACGGACAGTAAGGTTACTTATATGGTATCGGTGGCTGACGGGCTTTTGGACAAGGGCTATCACGCAGGAAACATAATGAAAGAGATTGCAAAAGCAGGAGGCGGAAAAGGCGGCGGCAAAGCCGATATGGCTCAAGGCGGAGGCACGGATCCTGAAAAAATTCACATGGCTTTTAGAAAAGCTTATGACATGTTGCAAAACAAGGAAGCAGTTTAGTATAATGGACGTAACGTATGGGATATAATTTATCCCGGAAGGGAAGGGAGACACATGGAAAGGAACACAATCTTTTTTGATGGGAACAAGGAAAAGACAGAACAGCCAACCCTTGATGAAATTCTAAGGGCTGTTTATGATGCCCTGGAAGAGAAGGGGTACAACTCCATAGACCAGATGGTAGGTTACATACTGTCAGGTGATCCTTCTTACATTACAAGTCACAACAATGCCAGAAATCTTATTCGCCATATTGAAAGAGACGACCTGGTGGAAGAGCTATTAAAAGCTTTTCTTGCAAAATAGATATGAAGGCTCTTGGGCTTGATGTAGGAGATTTAACCATAGGAGTATCTGTTTCAGACGATTTAATGATATCTGCTACAGGAGTTACCACCATAAAGAGGACAGGAATTAAAAAGGATACAGGTGCCGTCATAGATTTGATAAAAGAGTATGGCACCTGTATTACTGTTATTGGCATGCCCTTTATGATGGATGGTTCCGTTTCAGCTCAAGGTGAAAAAATTCTGGAATTTAAAGAGAAGTTAACCAATAAAATCAGCTCCATGGGAATTAAAAACCATGAGGTTGTACTCTTCGATGAAAGATTTACAACATCTATGGCGGAGAAGGTGCTTATTGAAGGAAATCTCTCCAGGAAAAAGAGAAAAGAAGTGATTGACAAGCAGGCAGCGGTAATTATACTGCAGGGCTTTTTAGACAGGGTAAATTTTCAAAAAAAGGAAGCTGGTTACTAAATGCGCGGATTTAACAGATTAAACGAAGCCTACAAAAACGCAACTGTAATAGAATTTGATAAGGAAAGCAAGTATGTTTTTTTCGGCGATCAACATAGAGGCGATGACAGCCTTTCAGATGAATTTGGCAGAAATAAACATATATTCAACTACGCCCTTAAATATTACTACGAAAACGACTTTACATACGTGGAATTAGGTGACGGCGATGAAATGTGGGAACAGAAGAAGTTTGATGTTATAAGAAATGCTCACTTTCCCACTTTTACTTTGCTTCGAAAATTTTTCCTTGATAAAAGGCTGATAATGCTTTTTGGAAACCATAACATTTGTTATCGCAAGAAGGAGAGAGTTAAAAAGGACCTTTACCACGTATATGACGAGTATTTAGGCGCCTGTGAAGACTTGTTTCCAGGTATAGAGTTTCATGAAGCGCTGCTTTTTAAGGAAAAAAAGACAAAGCAGGAGCTTTTTGCCATTCACGGCCATCAGGGAGATCTTCTTAATGACCAGCTGTATTTCTTATCCTTCGTGCTGATACGTTTCTTGTGGAGGTTTATGCACGTTATAGGCTTAAAGAACCCTGCAAGTCCTGCCAAAAGCAGACGAAAGCGTCACAAGATAGAGAGAATGTATGCCCGCTGGATACATCAGCATAAAACAATATTAATATGCGGCCATACTCACAGGCCGAAATTTCCTTTGAAAGGGGAGCATGCCTACTTTAATTGCGGCAGCTGTGTAAACCCAAGAGGTATCTTTTGCCTGGAATTGCAAAATAATCATTTGTGCCTCATAACATGGCGGGTTAACACGAAGAAGGACGGCACCATGATTATTAAAAGAACTGTTTTAAGCGGACCTTTAAATATAAAAGAGTACAGGGATAAAGAGAAGTACGATGAGTATGAGTACAACATACCTGATAACGCTCATTGTGAGGCTGATATGGGTGTAGAGTAACTATTCCTAAAATCATAATTTTCGGAATAGTTCTTATAGGGGTATTGAAAGCTCCATACCGGGTGCTAAATCACCGGCTTTAAGGCCATTAAGCTTCTCAAGCCTATATACAGACTTTCTTATATCTTCCTTAGTCCCCATATATGTTTTTGCTATATCCCACAAGGTGTCCCCGGCTTTAACCTCTACGGTCATATATGTATCCTTTGTCATTCCGTCTGCGTTTGACAACCCCATTACACCGTTTGTTAATACAACAACTAAAACCATTACAGTAAGCAGAAAGACGATAAATCTGCCCTCAGATTTTATCCTGTTGTGTCTTCCTATATACAACACTTTCCTTCCCTCCCTTGATTTTTACAAAAGAACAGTTGTTCGTATTTATATAGTATACGAATGTATGTTCTTTGTCAAGGAAAAAAACAACCTGCCTCAAAAATTATTTATAAGGCAGGTAAGTAATTCTTAAAAGAGACTTATGAACACTATCATGGCTGAAACCATTACTTTATCAATGAATTCATACTTTATATAAGGCGTATACTCTAATGGTACCAGGGCCACTGTATCGTACACCTTCCCTCCCTCTTCATAGGTGAAACAGGCTCCTCCAAAGCTGTCATAAGTATTTTCACCGTAAAAGCAATTATTGGGATCCGTAAGCCAATCCTTATCAATGGGATACTTTTTCATAACATCGTAGAAGGTGTCCCCTATTCTTATATCCCTGTTCATGGCTTTGGCACTGTCTGCTACGTTTATAGAAGAAATTATATATCTGTCAATGGTAGGCACAAAATCGCCTCCGGGAACAAAATAGTAGGTGTTCCACTCATATTCCATATAGTATTCCCTAAACTCCTCTTCACCTGTGCTTATTTGGGGGATGTCAGTCTTTAAAGGTTCACCAAAAGCATTTATTACATCTTGTGCAGTAGAAGTCATATTAATTACTCCATAAGAGGCTTCCACAGCCTTATAGTAATCAGGCCTTGGAAAATCTGAATACTGGTCCTGAATCCAGGTTAAGCCCTTTATAATGGACCATTTACCCTCCTCTTCCTTTAAAACCATGTGAAAATCCTTATATCCCAGAAGGTGAACGGGCTGTTCAGGAAAATAAAACTCCACTCTCGTAGTAGTATTATCAACAGGGTTTTCCATGAAATGATAGACCATCTTCTCAAATCCATCTTCTCCGTAGAAATGAGTGATGAATTCATATTGTGATGCTATCATCTCAACTAAAGTTTTTGGGGCTTTAGAATATTTTGAGAGATATACCTCTCCCACATCTGAATCCTCTGCCATCATCTTTTCTATGGCTTCAAAATCTTCATTTTCCATGGCATTGATATATGAAACCACAAGATCAAGACTGGTCCCCTCTTCCACAATTGTTTCAGGACTTTCCCCGCAGCCTGATAAAAATCCCATAGTAAGAAGTAATACCAGTGAAAGCAAACAGCTGATTATTTTCCTATTCACTTTGATTTTCCCCTTTTTTAATATATTTACTGTATCCGCTATCAATATACCTTAATAACTTCTTTCTGTACAGTATTCCCAAAATAGAAATAACTATCATTAACAGGGACAGAATAATAACACCTGTGTAGACTTCTTTGTAAATCATGCTTCCCACCATAACGCTTACGGAAAGCGCCGGCAGTCTGCCTATTACGGACAGGAAAAGGAAAGGCACAAAGTTCATCTTTGAAACTCCCGCCACATAACCTAAAACATCCTTGGGAAGGCCGGGGACCAGATACAGGATAAATACTGTTATATAGGACCTTTTGCTGTTAAACCGCTTAAGAAACCGTTTATACCGCTCAGGCTCAATAAGCTGTTTCATGGCTTTTGCCCCCAGGAGTTTAGCAATAAAATAAGTAATAAATGTGCCTGCTATAGCTCCTATAACCGATATAACAAAAGCAGCGGGAAACCCGAACAAGTATCCTGCCGCCATATTTGTGAACTGACCCGGTATTATAGAAATTACTATCTGAAGGACCTGTATTCCCAGGTAAGCCCAATAACCCTTGAATTTATAGCCTTCCAGAAAGGCTCTTGCTTCTTCAAGGTTATCAAAGCTCCTCAAAAACTCGCCCTTGTAAAACCAGACATATAAAGGAATACCAACTACAATAAGCAGTAGGATCAGGAGTTTTAATACAGACATAAGTTTCCTGATTTTACCGTTCTTTTCCATATCACA
Source organism: Clostridiales bacterium (assembly GCA_012511395.1). Lineage (GTDB taxonomy): Bacteria > Bacillota > Clostridia > Peptostreptococcales > Anaerovoracaceae > JAAZGD01. The sequence continues at coordinate 5,628 of JAAZGD010000023.1, read as the reverse complement.
TCATGTTTAAAAAACCATCTTCATAAAGGCTTTGAAGAGCCATAATAACCCCAAATTTGGAGTGCTCATAGGTTAAGCCTCCCTGAAAATATACGTTAAAGGGCGGTCTTAAAGGACCGTCTGCCGACAACTCTATGGAGGAGCCTTGAATAAAAGCACCTGCAGCCATTATAACATCATCCTCATAGCCCGGCATTGGCCATGGCTCAGGCACACAAAAAGAATCGATGGGAGCCGCTTTTTGAATACCTCTTGTAAAGGATATCATCTTATCCCTGTCCTTCAACTTAACAGCCTGAATAATATCGCTTCTTTCATCTCCAAAACCGGGACACACCTCGTAGCCCAAGGTTTCAAAGACCTTTCCCATTAACATTGCACCTTTCAATGCGCCGTTTACAACCTTGGGGGCAGAAAACAGGCCTTGCATCATAGTTCTGGTCTGCCCGAAGGTAAGGCCGCACTCCCCTCCTATTCCCGGGGCTGTCATTCTGTAGGAAACCTTTTTGACTAAATCTTCCCTCCCCGTAATGTAGCCTCCCGTAAGAGCTATGCCTCCTCCGGGATTCTTAATGAGAGAGCCTGCCATAATATCCGCTCCCCAATCCGTAGGCTCTGTAATATCCAAAAATTCACCGTAGCAGTTGTCAATGGCCAGAATTATATCCTTGTTTATGGATTTAATAAATGATGCCCATTCCTTTATTTCCCTTAAAGTAATAGCTTTCCTGAAAGCGTAGCCTGTCGCCCTTTGGAGAGCACAGACTTTGGTGTTTTCAGTGATTTTACCGCTTATTCCCTCAAAATCAATGGTTCCGTTCTCTTTTAAGTCCACCTGCTCATATAGGATGCCAAAATCCTTTAAAGAGCCCATGCCTTCACCTCTTATGCCTATTACTTCATGAAGAGTGTCATAGGGAGCTCCCGAACAGTACAAAAGCTCATCACCGGGTCTTAGAATACCGGAAAACATTAAGGCCAAAGCGTGGGTGCCGTTAACTATAATGGGACGGACCAAGGAGCTTTCAGTGTTGAAAACATGGGAATATACTCTTTCCAAAGCCTCCCTGCCCGAGTCATCATAACAAAATCCTGTATTCCAATTAAAAAGGCCGTCACTAATATTGTTCTTTTGAAATGCTCTCAGGACTTTAAGCTGATTGATTTCAGCAATTTCATCAAGCTTTGAAAACCCTGAAGCCACTTCCCTTTCAGTCTTCAGCACTAAATTTACTATATTTTCATTGATTTGAAATTTTTCTATTAAATATTCACTTAACAACAGTCTGCCCCTTTATTTACATAATATCATTACGGTTAACCTATCGCTATTCTTCTTTTTTCCCTTCTTTTCTCTCAATTTCCCATTCCATATCCTTAACTAGCTCCCTTTTCGTATTCAACTTATGGGCTGCATAAAGCTGGGTAGTGGTCACCTGCTCATGATCCAATAAAGCTTGCACATCGAAAATGCTGTTTCCTCTTCCTATTAAGCTGGTGGCAGCTGTAGCTCTCAGCTTATGAGGGCTGAAACCGGCTCTGGGAGTGGTTTTTAAAGCTTTCGCCGTATACTTCTTCACCATATCCCTGATCTGCCTCTCAGTCATTCTTTTCTTTTGAAGAGAGAGGAACAATGCATCCTTTTCATGAGCCGGAAGGCGGTCTTCGCCGGGCCTTTCTTTATTTATATAATCAAATACTGCTTCTGTTGCCGTTCTGTTTAAAGGCATTAAGGATTCCTTCCCTCTTTTCCTGTAAATTTTAAATTCTCCCCTATTAAAGTTAAAAGAGCTTATATTAAGCTGTTGAAGCTCAGAAAGTCTTAAGCCGTAAGTCAAGAAAAGCAGTAAAATTGCTTTATCTCTTAGCTTTGTCTTTTCCCAGTATTCCTTTTCCTTTTTTGTTAGGCTTCCCCCTGATGATACAAGATCCAGCATTATCATAACTTCATCGTCGGTTAAGGCCTTAATCTCCCTTTCACCGGGTTTTGGCACCCTTATGGGATCAAAGCCCTCCGTAATGTTTCTCTCTATTATTTCATCTCTGTAAAGGTACTTAAAGAACACGGATAAACTGGATTTCTTCCTTGCAAGGCTTCTGCCTGAATTTTCATAGACAGTTACCTTATCGTCCTTTTCCACCTTGTACCTTCTTAAATAGTCTATAAACATATTAACATCAGAGGCTCTTATTATGGCAATATCACTTTGCCTTATATCCTTAATAACCTTTGCTTCGGTTAAATCGGTCTCTTCAATAAGATAGGTGAAGAAGTGCTTTAAATCCCTTAAATAGGCCAATCTCGTCATGGGAAGTACATTTCCCCTTAAATAGGCAAAGTAACCTCTGAAGAATCCCGGCATTTCACTTTCTATATCCTGACACAGTTCAACAATTTCATTTTCCTTCATCACCACATTGTCAGGTTTGTCGCTTTTGTTTGAAATTCTTATTGTTTTTTCCACCATGATACAATATCTCCCACAGGGTCACAGGACAAAGTCATATTAACCCAAAATACATCCTCATACCTTTTAAACCAGGTCATCTGCCTTTTAGCCAGATTTCTTGTATGCTGTTTTATTAAGTCTTCAGCCTCTTTAAGGGAGGTTTCTCCCTTAAGATAGTCATAAATCTCCTTGTAACCAATTCCTAAGAGCGCTATGTCCTTCTTGGTTAAGCCCTTTTCTGAAAGCATCCTTACCTCTTCTACCAATCCTTTTTTAAGAAGCTCCTCTGCCCTTCTGTCTATCCTTTCATAAAGCTCTTTTCTTTCCCTGTAAATTCCGCATATAACAGGCCTGTACTCTTTAACGGGCTTAAAGCTTTCTTCAAAGGTCTTCACTCTTTCTTCACTTCTTAATATTTCCAATGCTCTGATAACCTTTTTAACGTTGTTTTTGTGAATCCTAAGAGCCGCCTCTCGGTCCTTTAAATAAAGCAGCTTATGAAGCTCCTCTCTTCCCTTTGTCCTTTCATATTCTTCCATTTCTTTTCTAAAATCAAGGTCAAAGGAGGTTTGGGTGAAATCCATATCGTATATTAATGAGTTTACATACAATCCCGTTCCGCCTGTCACTATGGGAGTGTTTCCCCTTTTTAAAATATCCCTTATGTATCCTTTAGCCAAAACCTCATAGTCCTTAACTGTAAAATACTCCTTAGGGTCTATTTCGCCTATAAGGTGATGAGGGATGTTTTTCATTTCATCAAAAGTAGGCTTTGCAGAGCCTATATCCATAAGCCTGTATATCTGCATGGAATCGCTTGATACTATTTCTCCACATAATATTTCCGCCAACTTCACTGCCGTTTCAGTTTTTCCGCAAGCTGTGGGACCTACAAGAAACAGCACTTTATTTCTATCCACTTAGACTATACCCTCTTAAACATTTTCTCAATTTCATATTTTGAGAACTTAACGATTACAGGCCTGCCGTGAGGACAGTTGTAAGGATTATCACATTCTCCAAGCTGCGTAATTAAAAAGAGGGCTTCCTCTGTTGATAACCTGTCTCCTGCCTTCACTGCTTTTTTACAAGCCATTTTGGCGATTACTTCCTTTGTCCTTTTATCTTCGTAATGGGAATGAGTTGTGGCTTCCTGTAGATACTCCTTTAAAAAGTCTTCCCCTTCCTGTAAAGAAAAGCCGTAAGGAATACTCTTAACTAAAAAGCTGTTGTTGGAAAACTCATCAAGGGCATAGCCGAAGCTCTCTATTTCCTCTTCAATCTCATCTGTCATATGATGAAGATTTCTCGGTATTTCCGAAACAAATGGGGCCAGCAGAACCTGGGAAGCGTAAGAATCCTTATCTCTGTTTTTTAAAAGCAACTCATAAAAAATCCTTTCATGGGCTGCATGCTGATCTATTAAATACAGGTTTTGCTCATCCTTTGCAAGTATATATGTATTAAAGAGAACATCCGTTACCCACAGATTCTCCAGCTTTAAGGAAGGCTGCCTTTCATATTCCTTTTCTGAAAAAACGCTGTCTTCCTTTACTGCCTGTACTTCCTCTAAGTCCTTGTCCTCCCTGAAGGCAGCTAAAAAATCCTTTATGGAAGTCTGACTCCTTTCTTCGGAAACCTTAATCTCAGAAGGTAATGATATGGCACCGGGCTTTGTAAATTCAGGCACCACCTCCTGCTATTCAAAGGCAGCTTTAATACCTTCCATAACAAGTCTTGCCACCTCTTCCTCATCCTTAAACTTCACCGTAAGCTTAGCGGGATGAATGTTTACATCTATAAAATCGGCGGGAACATTTATGAACAGAAAGGAAACGGGAAATCTTCCTCCCGTCAGCTTTTCTTCATAAGCCTTTGAAAGACAATTCCTTAAAAAGTCCGACTCCACCAGCCTTTCGTTAACATAAAATACTTGAAGCCTCCTGCCCGGTCTTGAAAGGTTCAATGTGGATGTATAACCCTTTACCTCCATGGTGTTTTCTCTTTTATATATTGAAACCAGGTTGTCCCCCACCTCTTTTCCGTAAACCATGGAAATGATCTGTTTTATATCGCCGCTGCCGTTGGTTGAAAGCAGAGTTTTGGAATTGTTAATAAGTCTGAAACGAATGCCCGGGTTCCCCAGGGCCAATTTGGAAACAAGCTCCACAACAGGTGTAGTTTCAACATTGTCCGATTTTAAGAACTTTAATCTGGCAGGAGTGTTATAGAACAAGTCTTCAACCACTATGGTTGTTCCTATAGGACTTCCCGTCCTTGCAAAATCAATTACTTCTCCTCCGTGAAGCAAAGCTCTGCCTCCTGTTTCGGCCTCTTTGGTCCTTGTTACTATTTCCACCTTGGATACGCTTGCAATACTTGAAAGGGCCTCTCCTCTGAATCCCAGGGAATCAATTTTGAATAAATCCTCCAAAGCCTCTATTTTGCTTGTGGCGTGCCTTAAAAAAGCAGTCTTTATTTCATCAAACACTATACCGGAGCCGTTGTCTGAAACTCTTATGTATTCCTTGCCACCTCTTTTAATCTCGATTACTATGGTGTCGGCACCTGAATCTATGGAGTTTTCCACAAGCTCCTTTACAATGCTTAGAGGTCTCTCCACCACCTCCCCCGCTGCAATTTTATCTGTTAAGTTTTTTTCCAGTACTCTAATCATTTACATCCCCTGATGCGCTTTCCAGCTATTTAAGTTTTTTCTCCGCTTTTTCAAGAAGCTCCTTTGGAACTCCCGCAAGTGAAGCCACATGAATACCGTAGCTCCTTGAGGCGCTCCCCTCTTTTATAGTGTGAAGGAAAAGGATTTCTTCCCCCTCCTCCTTAACCTCTACATTTAAATTCTTAAAGCCCTTAAGCTTTCCTTCAAGTGCAGTCATCTCATGATAGTGAGTTGCAAAGAGAGTTCTTGCCTTAAGTGAATCCTTCAGCAGATATTCAGATAAAGCCCAGGCAATGGAAAGCCCGTCGTAGGTGCTGGTGCCCCTTCCCACTTCATCCAAAAGTATTAAACTCTTTTCCGTAGCGTTGTTTAATATATTTGCAACCTCGCTCATTTCCACCAGGAAGGTGCTTTGGCCCAAGGCCAGGTTATCCTGTGCTCCTATCCTTGTAAATACTCTGTCCACAAGGCCCAGGGAAGCGCTTTCACAAGGCACGTAGG
>JAAZGD010000132.1 GCA_012511395.1 Clostridiales bacterium | reverse complement strand
ACCTCCTTTACCCTCTTTTGGATTTCAAGCTGCCCCTTGAATACTGGGCCCCTTCAAAAGGCCGCAGTAAAGGTGCCTTTGATTTTTTACAGGATCTAGGTTTAGCGGCCCTATCTATAGACTCTTCATCAGCAAAACTTCAGGACTGTAATTGCCTTACAACAGTTACGGAAGCTGTAGACCATCTTCTGTCAAATCAGATAAACTATGTACCTCTCTCTTCTTCAGGTAATTATTTGGTTACAAGTGAAGGCTTGTTCACACCCCTTTATTATGGCCTTTCTCTTATAGCTTCTATTGATGGAGATGTTACTGAAAAGAGAGAACAGTATATGCTCATAAAAGAAAAGAATGCTATTCACACCCTTATTTTCCATCATAACCAGGACCAGACTTTAAAGGCTCACATTCATGTAAACAATATACAGGGGAAGCTTACTGTCATAAAGAAAACCTTCAACAAGGAAAACAGCTGCTTTTCCCTTCCTGAATATTTAAGAGAGGAAGGAGCCCTAGATGAAGTTTTAAGAGACTCTGTAAATCACCTTTCTCAAGGCAAGTTGGAAATTTCCTTTTTGGAAGCTAAAACATTTCTGGATATAGACATGGAACTTGAACCTGAAGCCGTTTCTCTTATTTCAATTAAGAATTAACATTTTCTTTTAAACTAAAGATTCTGCTAAGCAGTACACCTGTATCAATGGGATATTGGTGTACTTTTTACTCTTTCTCTGTTATAATGACCGAAGTGTGACGTACTTTTAGCAATTATAGTGTGAAAGGAAAGGTGAGAAAATGAAAAAGGTACTGCTTGTCTTTTTAATGTTACTTTTGGTCTTCTCCTTTGCAGGATGTGGCGGAGAACCCCAAGGCAATGGGCTAGATGATGTAGAGATGCCTCAGGATCTTTCGGCTTTTGTTGATGCTGAGCTTTCTATTGTAAGAGGAATCGGTGAAATGGTTCATGGTGAATGGGCAGAAAGTCACGATCAGCTTATGTTAGAAGGCGGCGGTCAAGAGAACCCTCTCTATTGGGAATTAAAGGAAGTTCTGGATACAGCCAGAATTCAATTTGGCGCTTACTATGTGTATGCAATGATAACCGATGGTTCAGGCGATTATTTTATCACTGTTGATGGATCAGAGGAACCCGACGACTGGTTAGAAAATTACGGATTCGAAGTTCAGTTTGAAGAAGCTTATAATGGCTTTGTGGCTTCAGCCCGCTCAGGATGGGATGATGATGTTCCCATGTGGTCCTGCTTTGCCCCTGTATTTGATTCTGACAACAACATAGTAGCTATAGTAGGTGTAGACATGCCTTGCCCAATTCTTGAAAACTACCCTGAATGGAATAGAGACAGAGAGGAATGGAACGGTATAGAAGAATAAAATACTTTTTTAAGAAAATACAATAGGGAGAATAGCCTCTATGATTTCAATATTATATTGGGCATAGGGGCTTCTTCTTTTTTTCGACAAATATGCGCAATCCATATGAGCTCTGTTTGCTGCCTTAACTCCTGCCTCCCCATCTTCCACTACAAGACATTTTGAAGGAGACACCTTCAAATGAGCGGCTGCATTTAAAAACACCTCCGGCTCCGGTTTCCCCTTTTTAATGTTCTCCCCGTAGGATACGTAATCAAACAAATCTGTTAATCCTATCAGTGAGAGGATTCTCATGGCGTTTTTACTTGTTGAGCCTACAGCTGTTTTAATCCCATTTTTTCTAAGTTCTATAATAGTCTCTTTAACTCCCCTCATTACGACTGCCTCATTCAGCCCTTCAATCAGCTCTAGGTACAGTTCGTTCTTTCTGTGAAGGAACTTCTTTTTTTCCTCTTTGGAAAGTAGCTTTTCAGACAGTTTAAGCAACCTTTCCATGCTCTCTCTCCTGTCAAGACCTTTAAGCTCCTCTTCCCATTCATCTTTATAATCTATGCCGAATTCCAGGGCCGAAATTTTCCAGGCTTTCTGATGGTAAGAATCGGTAATAACAATTACACCGTCTAAATCAAAGATCACAGCCTCATACTTCATCTATATTTTCTCCGTTTTCCAACAGGGGGACTCTAATATTTCTATTAATATGATGCTCCCTGCCATATATCATCACATCTAAAGGACTCCCTTTCTCCAAAATAAACTGTACCTCTTTCCTTTTTACTATTATGTTCAATCTCCTTCCCATATAGCAAATCTTAAACTCATATCCTTCCCAGTTTTCCGGCAAAATGGGGTAGAAGGATATATGTCCCTCCTTTAGCCTGAACCCTCCAAACCCGTGGATTATAGCCATATAACTTCCTCCCATGTTGGCTGTATGGATTCCGTCCTTTGTATTTCCAAACAAGTTGGCCAGATCTACTTTCAAAGCTTCCCCCAAATAGGATACGGCTTTTTCCTTCATATGAAGCCTGGCGGCCATAATGCTGAATATACATCGTGAAAGGGAGGAGTCATGAACAGTACGTTTTTCGTAATATAGAAATGAATCCCTCATTACTTCATAGGGTTGGGCATCCTCCAGTATAAAGTGAGCCAGAACCGTATCTGCCTGTTTGCATACCTGATGTCTAAAGAGATGAAGAGGATGGTAGCGCATAAACAGAGGAGTTTTACCTTTTCCTCCCTCTTCAGATACCCATTCATTTTTCTTTAAAAAGGAGTCATCCTGAGGATTAATATTTAACCCCTTGTTATATGGGAGGTACATATTGGAAGCCACTTTGCCAAAACCTCTGATCTCCTTCACTGACAGATTCAGTTTTTTTAAAAGCTCTTCCATTCTTTGATCTTTTTCATACATTTTATAGATTTTAACTGCCCATTCTAAATGGTATTTGCAAAGCACATTGGTGTAGTAATTATTGTTTACAATACATGTGTATTCATCGGGGCCTGTTACATCGTTTAAGTGATATCTGCCTTTATAATGGCAGGCTAAATCCACCCATAGCCTGGCAGTTTCAAAAATAATTTCAGCGCCCTTCTCAATAAGAAAATCTTCATCCCCCGTTGCAAGAAAGTATGCTATAACCGCATAGGCAACAGCCCCATTGATGTGATACTGGGCCGACCCTGAGGGGAAATACCCGGAACACTCCTTTCCGTTAATGGTCCTCCAAGGATAAAGCGCACCTTTTCTATGTCCCAAAAGGCCGGCATTTTCTTTTGCCTCTTCCAGTGTTCTGTATCGAAACTCAATAAGGTTCCTTGAAATATGAGGATTGGTAATGGTGAAAAACGGTTGTATATACATCTCGGAATCCCAAAAGTAATGGCCTTCATAGCCTTCTCCGCTTAAGCCCTTTGGTGAAATTGAACAGTAAGGGTCCTTACCTGCAGATTGAAGAAGTTGAAACATATTATATCTTAAGGCTGTATCTGATTCTTTATCCCCCTTAATGGTTACATCGCAGTTATCCCAAAACTCCTTCAAGTATGCTTCCTGTTGTTCATACAGTTTTTCCAAAGGTACGTTTGTGGCATTATCCATCTCCAGATAAGTCTGGTCGATACAGTTTTCATATCTTAAGGAATCACAAAATACAGTGTATTTTCTAAGGGTAATACATTCCCCCTCTCTGGCCATGGGCCTAAACACGCAGATTGCTGTATTATCTTTTACGTAGTGTTCAGGAGTCTCTTCCTGAGAGAGCACATTCTTAACGCCGCTGTAAACTTGGAGGGTGGATCTGGATGTTATGGCTCCTATATATGATGCCCCGTTCCTTATCTCGCAGTTTGTAGGATTGATGCACTTCTGACAATAGACTGCCGTTCTTGGATCCTCAGGGTCTGAAAAGTTTTCCACATCTACTTCGTGAACAGATTCTATAACAAGATTGTCTGAAAAATTAAGAGGAGTAATCTCATACTCTATGGTAAAGAGAGAGGGCTGAAAAAAGGATGTCATCCTTGTTATCTTTACTAATATTTCCTTCCCTGAAGGAGATTTCCAGTGAACCTCTCTTACTGTTACTCCCTTGTCCATATGAAGGGATATACTGCTGTCAATCACCGTTCCCGAAAACATGGTAAACATTTCATTTCCCAAATAGACTTTTATGGTCTGAGTGTTTGCCACATCCACCATGAATTGCTTTTCATCAATGAAGCCGTACAGTCTTTCAGGGTGGGATACTTCCGTTTCATCGTAAAACCCGTTAATGTACTGGCTCCTTATGAATTCATACCCTTCAGGATATTCCTCTTCAAAATCATATCTTATGCCTATATAGCCGTTGGCATTATGAAAGAGGGCCTCGTTTAAAAGTATGCCGGCGTTATCCAAGGGTATTGGTTTAATTGTATATTTGTATTTATTTCGTGCCATATTTATCATCCGCTTTCATTTGAAAGTTCGACCATAAGAGCAGGGAGGTATCTCATAAGTCGATAAGATTTTAAACGATATTTTGCCGCTGTGGGGGATAGTCCGATTTTTATGGTAAAGGCATCATCAGGCATGCCGAAAAACATATACTCATCTGTTATGTCGTCTCCTGCAGCCAAAATGAAGTCCCATTTATTCTTCCCCAAAACCTTTTCTACCGCAATACCTTTATTAACCCTTTGGTCCTTAACCTCCAATATTTTATTCCCCTCCTGAAGCTCAAGAGTTGAATTTTTTATCATTACATTGATGGTTTCTCTAAGCTCATTTATTTTCATGGAAACCATATCAGGGTCGCATTGCCTGTAGTGCAAAACCAGCGATCCGTCCTTTTCCTCAATAAATGCGCCGGGCATATAATCTGTATAAAGTTTCATTATTGGCAAAACCGATTTCTTCCACCTATTTGATGCAGCCATGGTCTTGTGCCACTTTCCATTTTTCTCAGATTTATGCCAAAGCCCGTGAGTTGCCACAAGCCTGAGAGCCTCCATATGTCCAAACCATTTTTCCATGACTTCTTTATCTCTTCCCGATACAAGCACAACCTTGTTCTTTTTATCTTGAACAAGTTTTTCCAAAACTGACAGCAGTTCCATGTCGGGGCCGCTATGCTCAGGAAGGGCTTTAAACCCGGTTATTGTTCCGTCGTAATCAAGGAACAAACATCTGTTATCAGCTTTTTTATATGCTTCTAAAACTAGGTTTTGATTTTTATCCAGATTTATTTGAGGAATCTTGGACGCATTTTCCGCCACTTTCCTGTTAAGTGTATCGATAAATTCCCCGGCCCAAAAATGTACATCGTAACTTCTTATCCTGTTGCGCATAACCTTGGTTCTAATGGCCTTCTCCTCCTCCGGCATTTCCAAGGCCTGTTTAATCCCTGCTGAAATTGCATTCAAATCGTTGGGGTTAACGATAACGGCTTCCACCAGTTGACTTGCCGCCCCTGCAGTTTCGCTTAAAACAATGGTGCCGGGAGCATCTCTTCTTGCAGCAAGATATTCCTTTGCCACCAGGTTCATTCCGTCCCTTAAAGGAGTGACTAAAAGTAAATCAGCATGTCTGTAAAAGTTAATGAGGGCTTCTTGTGAAAACCCTTTATAGAAAAACCAGACAGGTATCCAGTTCAACGTTCCCAGCTCTCCGTTCAGCTCGCTT
>JAAZGD010000131.1 GCA_012511395.1 Clostridiales bacterium | reverse complement strand
TTTAATGGCAGCCTTCAGAGGTTACTTTCAAGGGATGCAGAATATGAAGCCCACTGCTGTATCTCAAATTATCGAGCAGTTTTTCAGAGTGGGCATAGGACTTTTTCTTGCTTGGTATTTTATTAAAACAAGTTCAGAATATGCAGCGGCAGGAGCTGCTTTTGGAGCTACCATAGGAGGCATTGCGGGGCTTTTAACAGTAGTAATAATTTACTTTAAAAGAAGCAGAAACAGAAGAGAAGCTTCAGCTATTGGGTATATTGGAGATGACTTAGAACCGGGTATTGCAATCTTATCTAAGATTTTTGTCATAGCAGTTCCCATAACTATAGGGGCTGCCATAATGCCCATAATGAACTTTATAGATGTAGCAATTATTATGAAGAGGCTGGAGGCTGCAGGCTTTGTGCTTTCAAGAGCAGAGGACCTGTACGGCCAGCTGTCAGGCTTTGCAGGACCTCTTATTAACTTCCCTCAAGTGTTGACTCAAGCAGTGGCTATGAGCCTTGTACCTGCAGTTGCCATGGCAGCTAAACAAAAGGATAATGAGTTTCTTCACAGGAATGTTAGCTTGGGTTTGAGAACTGCCATGATGGCAGGCTTTCCATGTGCCGTGGGGCTGTTAGTTTTGGCAAAGCCCATAATGATGGCACTTTATCCGTTTCAAAGAGAAAGCGCTGTTGAGGCTGCGCCTATCCTTATGATAATGGCGATAGGAGTAATTTTCCTCTCAAACGTTCAAACTCTTACGGGGATTCTTCAAGGGGTGGGCAAACAGCTGGTGCCTGTGAAAAACCTGGCCATAGGAGCTTTGTTTAAAATAATAATCACCTGGTGGCTTGCGGGAGTTTATGTAATCAATGTAAAGGGTGCAGCCATCGGCACAGTTATAGCTTATATCACTGCCGCTCTATTAAATCTTTTGGCAGTTAAAAAGTATACAGGTACAAGGTTTTCCTATAACCTTACGTATTTTAAGCCTCTCATCTCATCCTCCGTCATGGGAATCGGAAGCGGCCTTACCTATAAGGCTTTTTATCTTCTGACAAGCTCCAACGGATTATCCCTTCTTCTTGCCATCATAATTTCAGTCTTCATTTATACAGCCATGCTGTTTGTAACGGGAGCTGTAGAGAAGGAAGAAATCAGGATGATGCCAAAAGGAGACAAGATTTTAAGGATAATCAATATATTTTACAAAAAGGGTTAGGGAATGATGATCAGTAAGGAAGAGTTCTTAAAGGATTATAATAAAGACCATAACATGAGCCTGGAAGAAGCATTCATGGAGCTTACCACACTTATCGAAATTTTAAGAGAAGAGTGTCCCTGGGATAAGGAGCAAACTCATGAGTCATTGAGGCAGTGCCTTCTTGAAGAAGCTTATGAGGTGGTGGACGCTGTTAACAGGGAAGATTTCGACAATCTTAAAGAAGAATTGGGAGATGTGCTTATGGAGGTGGTTTTCTATTCCCTGATTGCCCAAGAGGAAAATAAGTTCGATCTTTCACAGGTAATAAGAGGTGTAACAGATAAAATGGTGAGACGCCATCCCCATGTTTTTTCCAATGAGAAGGCTTATTCTATTGACAACGTTCTCGGAAAATGGGAAAATATCAAGAGAAAAGAGACAAAAGTTCACCTTGTTTCAGATCGGCTGAGCAATGTGCCGCGAGCACTGCCGGCGCTTATAAGAAGCTATAAGCTTCAGGAAAGAGCAAAGGAAGCAGGGTTCGACTGGGAGAGTATTGACGGGGCCTTTCATAAGTTTTTTGAAGAACTGGGAGAGCTTAAAGAGGCTATCTCTTTAAAGACTCAAACAGAAATTGAGAACGAAATGGGGGATGTGCTCTTTTCTGTAGTAAACTTGGCCCGCTTTCTTAATGTGAATCCTGAAGAAGCGTTGGACAGTACTTCCGACAGGTTCATTCGGCGGTTTTCCAAAATGGAGGAATTGGCTCAAGCACGCAATTTAAAAATTGAGGAGATGAGTCTTTCGGAGCTTGATGGCCTGTGGGAGGAAGCAAAAAGAGTAACAGAAGATTAAAAAGGGCAAGATTAGTTAATTATTTTTAAGGAGGAAGAGCATATGAACAAAGCGGATTTAATTGCAGCGGTTTCAGAGAAAACCGGCTTCACAAAAAAGGATACGGAATTATCAGTTAATGCATTTATCGAAGTTGTTGAAGAGACTTTAGTCAAGGGAGAAAAAGTTCAGCTTATTGGATTTGGAACCTTTGAAACCAGAAACAGAAAAGCAAGACAGGGTAGAAACCCAAGGAAGCCAGGAGAAGTGATTAAGATAGCAGCATCAAAGGCACCTGTTTTTAAGGCAGGCAAAGCATTAAAGGATGCCGTTAACAAATAACAGGACAGGAAATATGATAAAGGGGCCGGCTTAAGTCCGAGCCTCTTTTTTTAGAAGATTTGAAATCATGAGACTGGATAAATTTTTGAAAAACTCCAGGCTGATAAAGCGAAGGACTGTGGCAAAAGAAGCCTGTGATAACGGAAGAATTGAAATTAACGGAAAAACTGCAAAGGCGGGGAGTATAGTTAACGAAGGTGATATCATTACTGTTAACTACGGAACCATGCCTCTTTCAGTTTTAGTAACAAGCCTTGTAGAGTCCTCGAAAAAAGAGTACGCAAAAACCATGTACCGGGAAGTTAAAAAAGAAGGGTAGCATAGATGGAAAAACATTCTCCTACCACCAAACTGGTAGTTGTATCTTTCATGATTGCAATTGAAGTAGTACTTACAAGGCTGGTGGCAATATTTGTCCCCACCTCCATTAGAATATCTTTAGGATTTTTACCGGTTTCAATGACAGCAATCATGTTCGGGCCATGGTGGGCAGGTATATCCTACGCCTTGGGAGATATTATAGGAATGCTGCTTTTTCCCATGGGACCATATTTCCCCGGATTTACCTTTACAGCCTTTCTTACAGGAATGATATTCGGACTTGTATTATATAAAAAAGAAGTCACATACAAAAGGACTCTTTTTGCTTCCCTGCTTGTAGTAATAATCTGCAGCCTTGTTCTTGACACCTTCTGGCTTTATCTGATGTTTGATCAGGCTGTGAAAGCTCTCCTTCCTGTGAGGATAGCAAAGGGAGTTTTAGCAGTAATTCTTCACGTTACACTTATACCTTTAACGTGGAATAAATACTTATCCAAGCTTCAATTTCTTAAGAGAGGAATATGAAAAATCACTACTACCACTATGTTCTTTTAAACATTTTATCCTATGCTGCCATCGGTGCAATTTTGCCCCTTATAGGCCAGCATCTAAAATCTATTGATATCACGGGGACTCAGATAGGTATAATCACAGCTATGGCTACAGCTACAGCCATATTTGCCACCACCTTCTGGGGCAAGCGATATGCAAACAGCCATAGGAAGAAAACTGTGGCTGCTTTTTTGTGCATAATGGCAGGGGCTGTTGCCTTTTCCCTTTTGCCCTTAAAAGCTTTTTTCATATTTCTTGTAGGATTTATGACACTTTACTTTTTCCAATCTCCAATTATGGGGATTATTGATGCTATGACCATAGAGTCAGGCAACTTCTTTAACGATATTAGAAAATGGGGCGCAATAGGATTTGCCGTTTCCACATTTATAGCAGGAAAGCTGGCATACGGAATTGATCTTAAGATAATCTTTCCTCTTTGCACATTTTTCTTCATATTCACCGCCCTTATTATTAAGAGCATAGATATTAAAGAAAAGGACCTCGAAATCGCCAAACCTGCAGAAAAAAGAGAAAAGGCGGAGTACAGGAATATTTTTAAAAACAGAACTCTTCTGGCTGTAGTTCTCAGCGCTTTTTTCGTTTTGGGAACCAATGTGGCAAACAACACTTATTTCAGCTTCCTTTATATAGAAGGCGGAGGGAATCTTTCGGGAGTAGGCACAGCCTTTCTGTTAATGGCAGGAAGCGAAGCAATTTTCATGGGTGTTTCAAGAAAAATCTCTGGAAAAATAACTATGGAAAAGAATATTCTCATAGCCATGATACTGTCTGCCTTAAGATTCCTGTGGTACAGCACAGGACCTACTTCTTCCTGGCTTCTGGCTTTCTTTTTCCTCCAAGGGATGGTAAACGGTATAATATTGGTAGAGTTTATCAGATATGTTCATAAAACTGTAAACACTCATGAGCTTGCCATGGGAATAGCGGTGTACTATGCAGTATCAAACAATTTGTCTACTATTGCATGTCAGCTTCTTGGAGGGCTGGCACTTGATCTTGGGGGAGGCCGTCTGGTCTATCTCTTCTTCTCCCTTTACAACCTTATAGGCGTAATCCTTTATATGGTTTTTGGACTTCATAAAGGGAAAAAATCCCTTTAAGATAATTACTGTGTACTTATTTCAGTGCACAGCGGTTTTCTTTATGAATGGAGAATAAAATCCATTAAAAACTGCAGTAATAATAGGTAAATTGTAAAATGAAGTGTCGTATATAACAAAATGTAGTCCCACAGGGACCAACTCAGCTATAATGTTAAGTGACTAAACCGAACATAAAGGAGAGCGGTATATGGGATACTCACATTGTAGCA
>JAAZGD010000130.1 GCA_012511395.1 Clostridiales bacterium | reverse complement strand
GCATGAGATTTACTGTTCAGGAAGGTTTAACTGTTGAACAGGTGGCATCAAAGCTTGCAAAAGAAGGCCTTGTAGATAAAGATGAGTTTCTATATGAAGTGGAGTTTGGTGAATTTGATTATAAATACATACCTTTTTTGCCTGAAGGTAAGGACAGGCTGGAAGGGTTTTTGATGCCAAACACATACGAAGTAAATAAAGATGCAACGGCTCACGATATAATAGACAGAATGCTTCTGCAGTTTGACAGAGTCTATAAGGATGAGTATTATTCGAAAGCAACGCAAATGGGCTATGACTTAAACCAGATAGTTAATATCGCCGCCATGATTGAGCGGGAAACCAGAGTGGAGGATGAGAGAAAAATTGTAGCCTCTGTTATTTATAACAGACTTAACAGCAACATGCTGCTTCAAATAGATGCTACAGTACAGTACGCTCTGGGAGAGCAAAAGGAGAGATTGCTGAACAGAGATTTGGAAATTGACTCTCCTTATAACACATACAAAGTCAAGGGTTTACCAAAGGGGCCTATTTGTTCCCCCGGTGAAAATTCAATAATTGCAGCATTGAATCCTGGGAAGACTGATTACTACTACTATGTTCTTGATGCTTCACTGAACGGTTCTCACAGATTCAGCAATGATTACCACACATTTTTAAAGAATAAAGAAGACTATTTAAAGGCTATGGAGAATAAGAAATGACGGATAACATAACCAATCCCCTTGTGGAAGAATACATAAACAAGTACTATAAGCCCTTAAATGAACAGCTGCATCATTTAAGAGAGTATGCTGAAGAAAATCACATACCCATAATTTTAAGGGAAACTGAAAGCTTTCTTCTTCAACTTTTGAGATGGAACAGCCCAAAGAGAATTCTGGAAATAGGAACATCCATGGGATATTCCGCCTCCTGCTTCGCAACTGTCTGCGAAGGGTCAAGGATCCTTACTGTGGAAAACAACGAAGAAATCTTTGAAAGGGCTGTGGAGACAATAGGGGATCTTGATTTATCGGAAAGGATTCATGTGTTCTTAGGAGACGCAGTAGATGTAATGGAAAGGCTGATTTACAAAACAAATGTGGAGGGCCTTGATCAATTTGATTTCATTTTCATCGATGCCGCTAAAAGCCATTACAGAAGGTTCTTCGATGTAGCCTTAAAGCTTGTTAAGGATAAGGGTATGATAGTCTGTGATAATGCTCTCATGAATGGAAGAACTGTTTCCGATACCTATGACAGACTGAACAAGCATAAGACCAATATGACTAATATGAGGGAGTTTATAGACTACATTACTACCATGAAGGGCGTTATAACTACTCTTATTCCTGTAGGGGACGGCCTTACTCTAAGCATTGTAAACAAGGAATAAAATGAAGGAAATCGAACTTCTTGCCCCGGCAGGTGACTTGGAAAAATTGAAAATTGCAGTTGTTTACGGAGCAGATGCAGTGTATTTGGGAGGACCTGAATTCAGCTTAAGGTCAGGTGCTTCAAATTTTTCTGTTGAAGAGTTGAAGGAGGGTACGGCATTTGCCAAAGAAAGGGGCGTAAAGGTTTACGTTGCAATTAACAGCTTTATCCATGAAGAGGAAGTCCCTTTACTAAAGGAGTATATTGATTCAATCAGGAGAATACCTTTTGATGCCTATATAGTGTCTGATATTGCAGCCCTTCTTTTGGTAAAGGAGGAGAACTCTGAAAAGGATATTCATCTGTCAACCCAAGCTAACACCACAGATCATAAGACTGCCCGGTGTTTTAATGAGCTGGGAGTAAAAAGGGTAGTGTTGGCAAGAGAGCTGTCCCTTTCAGAAATAAGAAGTTTAAGGGACAATACACCTAAGGAACTTGAGATTGAAGGATTTGTCCATGGCGCCATGTGCATTTCCTACTCAGGCAGATGCCTGTTATCCAAAGCCATGACGGGAAGAGACGCAAACCGCGGTGATTGTGCCCATCCTTGCAGGTATAAGTATAATTTAGTGGAAGAAAAAAGACCGGGTGAATACTATCCTGTTATGGAGGACCAAAGAGGGACTTATGTTCTAAACAGCAAGGACTTAAACATGCTTTCCTATATACCGGAGCTTTATGAGGCGGGAATCACCTCCTTTAAGATTGAGGGAAGAATGAAGAGCATATTTTATGTGGCATCCACTGTAAGCGTATATAGAAAAGCAATAGATTCCTTTTTGAAGGATAAAGGGAGTTATCACCTTAAGGAAGAATGGCTTAATGAAATATCAAAGGCCAGTCACAGACAGTATACAACGGGGTTTTATATCCCTGAAAATGAAAAAGAAAGAGAAGATATTAATACTTCGGGCTACTCAAGGGACTATACCATTATCGGCATAGTTAAAGAGGAAAATAGTGAGGGTAAAGTTTTAATAGAACAGAGAAATAAATTCGTTAAAGGCGATGAAATTGAGATTATGGGGCCTTTCAGAGATGTGTTCCATGAAACAGTTTTAGATATGGAGGATATAGAGGGCAACAGAATTCAGGATGCACCTCACCCTCAGCAGTTACTGTATTTAACTACAAGGCTTCCCTTAAAGCCTTATGATATCCTTATAAAGAGAAAGGAGAAATAAATGGAAAATGACCCTGACCCTAATATTCTTTTGATTCAGGGGTTAATACTTATAATAATAATAGTCATAACAGGCATGATCACTGCTTTTACCACGGCATTTCAAAGCTTGAATAAGGGAAAACTTCAAGGCTGGGAGAAGGAAGGAACTAAAGGAGGCAGGCTTTTAAGTAAAAGCCTTGATGACTCAACCGCCTTTCTTTCAAAACTGAATTTAGCGGCTCTGTTGATGGTGTTGCTTTTTTCAGCCGCTGTATCTTATTTCGCCATAGAAAACAGCGCTTTTTCAAGAAATCATTATGAAATGTACATAATTTTAGCCCTTTTAGTCATAGGGGAAGCAGTGGTTCTTATGATTTTTTCCTTTGTGTATCCTAAAAAGCCGGCCCAAATGAACCAGCTTTCAACCTGCTACAGGCTGATAATTCCCGCTTACGCCATGGCGGTTGTAGTAACACCGCTTAATTATATAGTTACTATCATTGTTAAGTTTCTATTACTTATAGCAGGCCATAAAGAAGAGGACTTTCATGAGGAATTCAGTGAAGAAGAAGTGATGAGCATGATTGAAACGGGAACGGAGAAGGGGGAGCTTAAGGAGGAAGGTAAAAAAATGATCGATGCGATTTTTGCCTTTGATGACAAGCTGGCCTATGAGATAATGATTCCCAGGACAGACGTATTTACTATAGATATTAACGAAAGTCTGACTATGTATCTTGATAACATTATTAAGATGAGATACAGCAGAATTCCTGTTTATGAAGGTGCCCCCGATAATATTATAGGAATACTGTTTTTAAAGGATTTAATTAAAGAAGCTTTGTTTCAGGACATTTCCAATGTAAATATTAAAGAGTTGTTGAGAAAGCCCTTTTTTGTGCCGGAAACGAAGAATATTGACTCCCTGTTTATGGAATTAAAGAGTTCTAAAAACCATATAGCTATTCTCATAGATGAATATGGAGGGTTTTCCGGAATAGTTACCATGGAGGATATTCTGGAGGAAATAGTAGGGGAGATAGAGGACGAATACGACGAAACAGAAGCAGATATCCTTACTTTATGCGATAAAACCTACTTAATCGACGGTAGCATTGATTTAGGCGACTTTAACGAAAAGCTGGGTACTGACCTTACATCCTCCGATTCTGAAACTCTGGGAGGCTATCTTTTAGAACATCTGGGAGAGATTCCCGAAGATGGACCATGCAATATTTATATAGAAACAGGTAACTTGAAAATGACTATTTTGGAAATCAAGGAAAGGCGTATTGAGAAAGTTAAGGTAGAGGTTACAAACTGTGATAATGGACTAACCATGTGATTTATGAGATAATTAACTATAATCTAAGGTCACTGAAAAGGAGAAGATAAATGGAAAAAAAGTATTCATCATTGATTAGGGTGAGGATGTCCGCCGCTGATGCCCATTATGGCGGAGACTTGGTAGACGGAGCAAAAATGCTGCAATTATTCGGAGATGTGGCAACAGAGCTTCTTATACAAATCGATGGAGACGAGGGATTGTTTGTAGCATATAATAATGTGGAATTTAAGGCTCCCGTATTTGCAGGCGACTTTATTGAGGCATATGGAGAGATAGTAAGCGTAGGTAATACTTCCAGAAAAATGCGTTTTGAAGCTAAAAAAGTAATTGCGCCAAGACCGGATCTTGGCCCCTCAGCCTGCGATGTTCTTGAACCTTCTGTAGTGGTATGTGTGGCAGAAGGTACATGTGTTACACCAAAAGAGATGCAGAGAAATAAATAGGAGGTGAATTTTTTGGAGAAGCTTATTATTGCTGCCGCCATATGCGGAGCAGAGGTAACTAAAGAACAAAATCCCGCAGTTCCATATACCATTGAGGAAATTGCAAGAGAGGCGAAATCTGCTTATGATCAAGGTGCATCTGTTATTCACCTTCATGTGAGAGAGGATGACGGTTCTCCCACACAAGGAAGCAAAAGATTTCAGGAAGCCGTAGATGCAATTTATAAGGTGTGCCCCGATGTAATCATACAGCCAAGCACAGGAGGCGCCGTTGGAATGACAGATCTGGAGCGACTTGATTCAACAAATATAGTACCCACACCGGAATTTGCCACTTTGGATTGTGGAACGGTAAACTTCGGAGGAGATGAAATATTCATAAATACGGACAACACTATTATGAACTTTGCAAGGATCATGCAGGAAAAGGGTATTAAGCCTGAACTTGAGTGCTTTGATAAAGGTATGATAGATATAGCTTTAAAAGTAGATAAAAAAGGGCTTCTGGATCACCCCTTGCACTTTGATTTTGTTTTAGGAGTTCAGATGTCCGCCACTGCAAGAGATTTAGCTTTCTGCGTTGACTCCATTCCCCCAGGAAGCACCTGGACAGGTTGTGGAATCGGCAGATACGAATTTGATATAGCTGCAATCTCCATAGTCATGGGAGGCCATGTAAGAGTTGGATTTGAAGACAATCTATTTCTGGAAAAAGGTGTTTTGGCAAAGAGCAACGGCGAACTGGTGGAGAAGGTTGTTAAGATAGCAAAAATTCTGGGAAGGCCTATTGCCACCCCTGATGAAGCAAGGGAGATTTTATCCATTAAAAAGAGATAAATATAATGAACTACAGCAAGGATGATCGAAATGCTCCTCAAAAGATTTCAGATGATGCAATAGCCATTTGTGCAGCAAATGCCACATTGAGAACAGAAGGTGTGGCTGACTTGTCAAGTGGCTTTTCTGATACAATACAGAAAAATATTTTGGGGAGGGAGCCTCTATATAAGGGAATTAAAGTATCTCAGGGGACCGACGGAACTACTCTTGATATCTTTGTGTTTGTAAAATACGGATCAAAGATTCCTGAAGTTTCCTGGGATATACAGGAAAACGTAAAATTGTGTGTAACTGATATAACAGAGGTCCCCGTAAAGTCTGTAAACATTCACATTCAAGGGGTAGTGAAAGAGGAGAAAGATTAATGACCAGAACAAAAGCCAGGGAAGTATTAATGCAGCTCTGTTATATTATGGAAGCTCAGTGTGATTTTTCCTTAAATACGAAGGATGTTTTTTTTCAGGATTTCAACATAAAAGAAGATGGCTTTATGGAAGTGGTTTACACGGTTCTTATAGAAAAAATAGATGAAATGAACAATCTTCTTAACAGCGCTTCGGAAAACTGGTCAATTTCAAGAATAAACAAGGTAGATCTGGCAGTTCTTAGAGTTTCTTTAAGTGAGCTTTTATCTGATTTAAAAACACCAGAGAAGGTAGTTATTAATGAAGCCGTAAATTTGGCTAAAAAGTATG
>JAAZGD010000129.1 GCA_012511395.1 Clostridiales bacterium | reverse complement strand
TGCTACAATGTGAGTATCCCATATACCGCTCTCCTTTATGTTCGGTTTAGTCACTTAACATTATAGCTGAGTTGGTCCCTGTGGGACTACATTTTGTTATATACGACACTTCATTTTACAATTTACCATCTAAATTTCAATCTAAATTTCAATCTCCACAGGATCAAGAGGATCGTTTACCCTTCTCCAGCCTGTAAGCTCACCTTCCATCCCTTTAAGCTCCACAGGAGTTCCCCTGAAGAATTTACCCCATGCACTTGCCCCAATTGTACCGTCAGGCAGATATATTTCCCCTGTGGCCTCAAAAAGCTTTCTGTTTTCCTTTTCCAATCTGCTGACAGCCTTAAGTTCAGTATCCAAAGGTATGGGTTTTTTAAATCTCACATTAAGCTCCACCGTAACCGACCATTCCTCAGGATGCTTAACATTTAAAGACCTCCCCAAAACCTCATCAAGAACTGTACTTATTATTCCGCCGTGCATTCTGCCGGGAAAGCCCTGGTGGTGTTCCGCCCCTTTAAATATTCCGATTATCTCCCCCGTTTCAGACTCATAAAACCTGACTTTAACGCTAAAGGGGTTAACAAGGCCGCAAACCACGCACATATCGCTGTTATTATGCTTTTTTACAACTTTATACTTCATTTTCTGTTTCCTCATCTGTTAATTATAAGCCGTACCATTCATTTTATGCTTTTAGCCGCTTAAATGCAAACCACCTTACCCTTCAAAGAGAAACAGACTTCTATAAATACAATGCTTTTTTCAAACAAACTTCTATTAATGCAATGCCTTTCTGCAAACAGACTTCTATTAATGCAAAGTGCTTCTTCAAAATGGTATAATCAAATATCATAAATCGCAAGAAAGGATTGCTTAAGAAAATATGCTCTTTTCCTCCCTTACATTTTTAATACTTTTTCTTCCATCAGTCCTTTTAATCTATTACATTCCCTTAAAAAGAAGCAGAAGACTTCAAAACTACTTCCTTTTTATTGCAAGCCTATTCTTTTATGCCTTCGGTGAGCCTTGGTTCGTCTTTGTAATGATAGGCTCCATAATATTTAACTTCATCTTTGGCCTTCTTGTAGCCCATCACAAGAGAAGATGGGTCATTGTTTTAATGCTCCTTACAAATTTAGGAATACTTTTCATATTTAAATACCTGATGTTTACAGTTAAGAATATTAACCTGCTTTTCAATACATCCCTTTCAACAGGCACAATACTTCTTCCCATAGGTATAAGCTTCTTCACATTCCAAGCTATTTCCTATGTAATGGACATTTATAGAGATAAAGCTGAAGCACAGACAAACCTTTTAAATGTAGGCCTCTATATCTCCTTCTTCCCTCAGCTTATTGCAGGCCCAATTATAAGGTATGAAACCATAGCCTTGCAGATCCAAGGAAGAAAAGAATCCTTCCAGCTTTTCTCAGAAGGAGTAAGCCGTTTCCTTTTAGGCTTCTTTAAGAAAATCCTCATAGCAAACAACATGGCAGTAGTAGCTGACCACTGTTTTAAAATAGTTGCAGAAGGCCAAGGCACCACAGCTTTAGCCTGGCTTGGAGCCATAGCCTACGGCTTTCAAATCTTCTTTGATTTTTCAGGCTACTCCGATATGGCCATAGGCTTAGGAAGGATGTTCGGCTTTAAGTTCCCTGAAAACTTTAACTACCCCTATATATCAAAGTCAGCTTCTGAGTTTTGGAGAAGGTGGCACATATCCTTAGGCACCTGGTTCAGGGATTATGTCTACATACCTTTAGGAGGAAGCAGAACATCCAAAAACAGAACAGCTCTAAATCTTCTCATTGTCTGGCTCTTAACGGGCTTCTGGCACGGAGCTAACTGGACCTTTGTTTGCTGGGGCCTGATGTGGTGCTTGTTCATAACAATAGAAAAAGCCTTTAACTTTGAAAAGAAGGAATACTTCAAAAGTCTTTCTGACACCTCCCTTTCAAAAAGCCTTCTGTCCTTCTCAAAGCACATATACCTTATCCTAATAACTCTCTTTGGCTGGGTGCTCTTCAGAGCCTTGACCATAAATGAAGCATTTGATTACATAAAGCTTATGCTGGGCTCAGGCCCACTATCAGATGCCAGAACCTTTGCATGGATCAAAGAGTACTTTTTCATATTTTTACTTGCCGGAATCTTCTCAGTACCTCTAAAAGAAAAAGTACAACAAATATCATTTAAAGAAAAATCGCATCGAATATTATTTAAAGAAAAGGAACTCCAAATTCCATGGCCGATATATACCACCGTTATGGTCCTCATATTTTTAGTAGCTATTTCATATCTTGTGAAGGGTGCTCACAACCCCTTCATATACTTTAACTTTTAAAGAGGACGCAAGATGAAAGGCAAAAAGCTTACAGCAATAATATTTACTATAATAATAGGCTCTATGATGTGCCTTCTTTTAGCATCCGGATTTTTAAAAGACTTTGTTACAGACTACAGAAACACAGTACCCAAAGGAACACCTGTACTTGAAAGAGTCACAGAAGCTATTGATATATTTGAAACTCTCATAGTGGAACAAACTCCTTTTCATGATAAGTTTATTGAAGTATATGGCGCATCCCTTATAGCCATGGGAAAGAAGACGCTTCCTGATCCTAATTACAGCTACCTTTATAAAACAAAGGAAGGTCAAATAACTTATCTTGTTAATGAAAGAGATACAAAGCCTTTAGCTGAAAAGATAGTTGCCTTAAAGAAATCCTTGGAAAAAGAAAATATCCCTTTCCTTTACGTTCAAGCTCCTTTTAAGCTTATGGATGATAAAGACATAACCCCTCTTGAATTTAATTACTCAACTGAAAATACAAACACCTTTCTTAAAGCCCTTGAAGAAAACAATGTATCTATCTTAGATCTAAGGCCCTATTTTAAAACCTTAAAAGAAGAAGGCGCTCCCATAAGCTCCCTCTTCTATAACACAGATCACCACTGGACCATAGAAAGCTCTTTGTATGCTACAAATATCATCGCTGATACTGTGAAAAATCAATACAACGTTCCTCTCAACTTGTCTCTTCTTTCAAAAGACAACTTCGCCTTTGAAACAAAAGATAAATCCTTTATAGGCTCTTTAGGCAGAAGAACAGGAAAAGTATACGCAGGCACAGACTCCTTTACCTTAATACTTCCTTCCTATGAAACAGACATAGTGGTCTATGAAACAGACTATGGAATCACAACAGAAAAAAGAGGGCCTTTTTCAGAATCCGTTTTAGTAAAAAGCTATTTGGAAGACAAATCCTTAACATCAAACAGATATGCAGCATATCACGGAGATAATGAAGAACTGGTTTTCATAAACAATAAAAACGAAGGAGGGAAAGTCCTTATCATAAAAGACTCCTTCGGTGTTCCCGTTTACTCTTTCATGTCACTTTCCGCAAGAGAAGTAAGAGCCATCGACCCAAGACTATATAAAGGAAAGCTTTCAGATTATGCAAAAAAATATAAGCCTGATGTAGTAGTATTTTTATATAACGAAGATAGCTTAAACAAGAATATGTTCCTGTGGGAATAACAGACTTGAAAACAAAGAAGGTTTATTGTAATATCAAATAGTGTTTTGGGCCTATGGCGCAGCTGGGAGCGCGCTTGACTGGCAGTCAAGAGGTCAGGGGTTCGATCCCCCTTAGGTCCACCACCATTAAGAGCTTTGATTATAAATCAAGGCTCTATTTTTGTTGGTTGATATTCTAAAGAAATAAGTGTATTATATCTGTAGAATTAATGAAGGAGGTTCAACATGCCGAAAATTAAATCCAGCACAGATTTACGAAACAATTACAACGAAATATCCAAATTTTGCAACGAAAGCAAGGAGCCTGTTTTTATCACAAAGAATGGGCAGGGCGACTTAGCTGTTATGAGCATAGATACTTATGAAATGCTCAATGGCAAGTTGGAGCTTTATCGCCTTTTAGATGAAGGAAGAACTGCTGTGAAAGAAGATAGGAAGCTTCCTATGAATGATGTTGTGAAGGATCTCTTGAGAGAAATTAACAATGAGTAATGACGAGCTCATAACATACAGAATAGATATATCAGAGCCTGCCGAAAATGATCTTAGAGATATTCTAAATCATATTTCATCGCAATTTGAGGCACCTATCACTGCATTTAAAATGCTGGAAACTTTTGAGCAAGCAATGGCAGGTCTTTCAAAGCTTCCACAAAGGATTCCAAAGGTATCAGATAAACGTTTATCAGCAATGGGTTACCGAAAACTAATAGTAAAAAATTACATCATCTTTTTCTCAATAAATGAAAAGAAAAAGGTTGTTGATATAGAGAGAATATTATACAGGCGACGTAACTGGCAAGCTATTGTATAAGCTTTAATCCCCTTAGGTCCACCATATATAAACCAAAAATGGATATCAAATTATCCATTTTTTTAGTTTGCAAGTTGATTTAGAAGAAGCTTTTAATAAATCTGTGGACTTAATAACTTTTAATGCTCTTGAACATGAAGCCAAAGAGCGATTCAAAAATAATGTTCTTCAATATGTAAGGATAATATATGAACGAGAGAATTAACTCTATCTTAGAGCATATTTTAGAAGATGCTCAAGACATAATTGCTTTTTCACAATTGGCAGGTACTTTGGAAGAATTGCGTGAAAACTCTTTAAGTGGTTTTTATTTTAGCGGATAGAATGCTTACAAATTAGCGGATGGAACTATATGATAAATGTAAAAGTGGATGCTATTGTTGAATATGCCGACGGAACTTGGGGTGCATTTGAGGTTAAATTAGGTGTTGGCGGAGTAGAAGAAGCCACATCTAACTTGAAATCACTCTCCAAAAAGATTAACACTGAGCATGTAAAATCCCCTGTTACTCTTACAGTCATTACCGGCAACGGTTTCGCATACCAAAGACCTGATGGCATCAATGTTGTCCCTATATCTACTTTAACAATATAATATGAGCCCAACAAAAAACAGCGTGGACTTCTCCACGCTGTTTTATATATTAGTTCATTAAGTCTATAAGGCTTTGTACTGTTTCCTCTGCATTTCCAAAGAGCAGTATTACATCAGGGTTTCTATATAGTGGGTTGTCTACACCTGCGTATCCTGGTTTATCATCGTAATTTAAGATTATGATGTTCTTTGCTTTAGCTACATTTAATACAGGCATGCCATATATTGGTGTTCCTTCGGCAGTGTTTGCGGCAGGATTTATAACATCGTTTGCGCCTATTACAATTGCTAAATCTGCTTCAGAAAACTCCTCATTTACATCCTCCATGCTTCTAAGCTTCTCATAGGACACATCCACTTCTGCTAAAAGAACATTCATGTGGCCCGGCATTCTGCCTGCTACAGGGTGAATTGCATAGTCTACAGTTGCTCCGTTTTCTTCAAGTTTATCAGCTAGGATTCTTACTTTTTCTTGGGCTTGAGCCAATGCCATTCCGTAGCCCGGAATTATGATGACTTTCTTTGCATTCATCAGGATCTCTTTTTTACCTTCATCTGTAGCCTCTTTCATTTCAAAAGCCGGCTCATCCATGGGCAATGCTTCAGGCTCTGCCTTTACAGAAGCTTTCCCTGATACAGAAGTTTTCCCCATCAATATATCATTGAGACTTCTGTTCATGGCTTTACACATAACTCTAGTAAGAAGAAGCCCTGATGCTCCCACAATTCCTCCAAGGGAAACCAAAAGGATGTTGGATATAGCCATGCCTGCGATTCCATCTGCCACTCCTGACAGTGAAACAAGAAGCGATATGGTAATAGGCATATCTGCGCCGCCTACTCTAATAGTAAAGGCGACACCAAAAAAGCCGCTTACCAGAAGGGCTGCTAATACAGCCAACGAAATTGGCAGACTGTCTGTAGCTATTAAAATCACTGAAACAACGCTTAAAATTAAAGCTGTGGTGGTAATGGCCTGATGGCCCTTCCATATGACAGGCTTTTGAGGAAGAATTTTGTGGAGTTTTCCTGCTGCCACCAAGCTTCCTGTAAGGGTTAAAGTTCCCACCATCACTGCAAGACCTGCCGTTACCAAGGAAAAAGTGTCAAGAGGTGCTTTATCAAGAAGGGTAACCACACCTACAAGGGCTGCAGCTCCTCCTCCAAAGCCGTTTAGCAGTGCTACCACTTGTGGCATACTGATTATCTTAACTTTGAAAGCCCAGACCAAGCCGGCAATAATTCCTAAAAGTACAGATATGATAAGTCCTGCCTTCGTAATGATATCGTATTTAATTAAGGTTATTACAATTGCTCCCAAAGTGCAGAGAACGCTTATGGTGTTTCCCCTTACGGCAGTCTTCACTTTGCTCAGCATGGAAAGCCCTATAAGAACTCCTAGGGCAAGAAGACCGCACAGCACATAGTATAAAATATCGCTCATTCTTTTGTACCTCCTTCCTTCTGCTTAAACATCTTAAGCATTCTGTGGGAAAGGGCAAAGCCACCGAAAATGTTTACGGTGGCTAGGAAAATAGCAATATAGCCTAATATTTGATTACCTAAATATACTGACAAAGCAGTTGCTGTGAGGGCGCCTATAAGAGCTATTCCTGCCAAAGCATTCATAGCTGTCATAAGAGGCGTATGAAGTAGGCTTGGTACGCTGGTTATCACCTTATAGCCAATTAAGGCACAGACAATAAACAACAAAACAAGTAAAAGTGATTGCATCTATTTACCTCCCCTTTATGATTAAATGCCCATGGCTTCTTTTGCTCCCTGATGAACCACTTCATTATCTATGGTCGTAAGGATTGAGCCTGTGATATCGTCTGTTCTGTCAATAACCATTTTCCCGTCCTTAATCAGATAGGAAAGAAGATGATATACATTGTGGGCAAACATCCAAGTGGCGCTGGTTGCCAGCATGCCGGGGATATTTTTAATGCCTATAATTGTTACACCATGTTTTACAGCTATCTTGCCGGGTTCTGTGATTTCACAGTTTCCCCCTTGGTCAATGGAGATATCCACAATAACTGAGCCCGGTGCCATAAGGGAAACCATATCTTCAGTCACAAGCTTTGGAGCTTTTCTTCCCGGAACAAGTGCCCCAAGAAATACTATATCCATTCCGCCTATAACTTCTCTCAGCGCTTCCCTTTCATTCTTTAGAACATCTTCGGGAAGAGCTTGAGCGTAACCGCCTTCACCTACTGCAAGCTCCTTTGGTACTCTTGTGTCTATAACCTTTGCACCAAGACTTTTTGCCTGCTCTGAAGCATCAGGCCTTATATCTGCTGCATGAACTACTGCACCAAGCCTCTTGGCAGTAGCCAATGCCTGAAGGCCGCCCACACCTACTCCAACTATCAGTGTGTTGATAGGAGGAATCATGCCTACTGCGCAGAATATCTGAGGCGCAAATTTAGAAAGCTCATTTGCTGCAAGCAAGATACCCTTGTACCCTGCACAGGTACTCATAGAAGTAAGAGCATCCATTGCTTGTGCTCTTGATATTCTTGGAATACCATCCAAAGTAAGACCGATTATGCCCTTCTTTGCAAGATTTTTAATCATTTCGTGGTTGACAGGTGCGGCAGGTTGAAGGAAAGTTATTAAATACTGGCCCTCATGCATTAAATCCACCTCATGAAGGTTTCTCTCTTTAATAAACTGAGGCTCTTTGACCTTAAGGATAAGCTCAGATCTTTCATAAAGATCCTTCACATCGGAAATAATCTCAGCGCCGCTCTGCAAGTATTGAGAGTCAAGATAGTGGGAGCCTTCTCCTGCGCCCTTTTCCACTAAAACCTTGTTCCCTTCCTTAACCAGCTTCTCCACCGTTTCGGGGATCACAGATACTCTCTTTTCCCCCTCCATAATTTCTTTCGGAATTCCTATTATCATAGCTTTTGCTCCTTTAAAATTATATAGTGATTATGCGATAAGATGGGTCTTTCAAATATTCTGTAAAGGGCTCTCCCATCATTTTCACATCGATACCAAAATCAGTAAGTTTTTCTTCAACTCCTAAGCCTTCTGCGCAGCGCTTGCAGGCTTCCACCTTAACGCCTGTATCCATTATCTGCTTCAGCATAATCCTCACTTCCGAGTCTTCTGCCACCAGCTTGTTTGATGGTCCCCAGGTAATTAAACGACACTCCTTCCACCACTTGTTGGAATTGGCCTTTAATGTGTACATCAATACCATGTTAAGTGCTGTATCCTTATCACCGCTGGTCCAAAGGATTATTAGCTTTTCGCATTCCATCTTTCTACCTCCAAATACTTTTTTTGTGTCAAATCTAAACAGCTTCTATTGCCTCAATTAAGTCCTTAAAAGGTTCCTCATCATCGTAAAGCTCCATCTGGCCCCTGTCGCTCATTCTGGCGATTTCAGGGTCAATGCTCAATTTTGAAAGAACTTTAAGATTATGGTCCTTTGCTATATCATCTATATGGCTCTCGCCAAAGACCTTGTAAACAGCTCCCGTATCCGGAGCTTTAAAGTAGGACATGTTTTCCACAAGGCCCAACACAGGCACATGCATAAGCTCTGCCATTCTTACAGCCTTTGATACAATCATGCTTACAAGCTCCTGTGGTGATGTTATTACGATAATGCCGTCAACAGGCAGTGACTGAAATACGGTTAATGCCACATCCCCTGTTCCTGGAGGCATATCTATAAACATATAGTCCACATCACCCCAGTACACATCGGTCCAGAATTGCTTAATGGCTCCGCCGATTAAGGGGCCTCTCCATATAACAGGATCCGTTTCATTTTCCAAAACCAGGTTAATGGACATAACCTTTATACCTGCCGCAGTCTCCACAGGCATTATTCCAAGATCGCCTTGCTCTGCTTTTTCCTTAATGCCAAAAACTTTAGGTATTGAAGGTCCTGTAACATCGGCATCAAGGATTGCCACCTTGTGACCTCTTCTGTTCATTAGGACAGATACCATGGAGGTTGCCATGGATTTTCCTACGCCGCCTTTTCCGCTTATGACACCTATAACCTTCTTAACCTTGCTGTGCTCGTTCAGCTCTTCTCTTAAGCTGAATTCTTCTTTTCGTTCACTACAGTTTTCCGAACAACCCTTGCAGTTGTTATCACAGTTCTCACTCATTTTTTTCTCCTCAAATTTTAACTCTATTTTTTTAAGCCGCCTAAAATTCCTCTCACAAGTTGTCTGCTTACTTCTCTTCCTATGGTGGTCATTGCAGAATCAATAGTTCTTTCCGTTGTAGATTTAGAGGAATAGGTTTTAGGAGCAGGTGCTCTTTGAGGCGCTGCTTCCTTGGTCATTTCTTTTGCAATTTCTCTTGCCCTCTTTTCAATCTCAGCTTCCATCTCGGCTCTTGTCATGGGAGCTTCGGAAGGTGCTTTTTCTTCCGTCGTAACAGGCGGTTCCTCTTCTGCTTTTACTTCCTTGGCATATGCCTGCTCAAGTATTTCATAGGCGCTTTCCCTGTCAACGGTCTCCTTGTACTTCTGATTCAAGGGTTCCTTTTGAATTATATAAACTCTGGTCTGATCATCCATGGAACCTATGAGACTCTTTGGAGGCAGTACCATTGCTCTTTCCACCATTTCAGGAATGCCCTTTTCATCTAAGAAGGATATAAGGGCTTCTCCTGTTCCAAGTTCTGTAAGAGCTTCATAGGTATCAAACTCAGGATTTGCCCTAAAGGCTTCAGATGCCAGCTTCAGGGCCTTTAATTCATTTGGTGTATATGCTCTTAAAGCATGCTGCACTTTGTTTCCAAGCTGAGAAAGCACTTCTTTAGGTATATCATTTGGAAGCTGTGTAATGAAGTAAATCCCCACTCCCTTTGATCTTATCAGCTTCACCACCTGTTCAATCTTCTGTAAAAGAACTTTGGGTGCATCTGTAAACAGAAGATGAGCCTCATCGAAGAAGAATACCATCTTAGGTTTGTCCGTATCTCCCACTTCAGGAAGCACCTCATATATCTCTGATAACATCCACAACATAAATGTGGAATAAAGAAAGGGTGACTGGAAAAGCTCCACAGAATGCAAAATATTAATATAGCCTCTTCCCAGCTCATCCTTTTCAAACCAGTCCATCACATCAAGGGCAGGCTCTCCGAAGAACAAGTCTCCACCTTGGTCTTCCATTCTTAAAAGGCCTCTCTGAATGGCACCTATGGATTGAGATGATACGCTTCCATACCTTCTTGAGTATTCGGCAGCATTATCTCCCACATGCTGCACCATGGCCCTTAAATCCTTTAAATCCAAAAGCAGCATCCCCTTATCGTCTGCCACCCGAAACACTATGTTCAAAACACCTGATTGAACCTCATTTAAATCAAGAAGCCTTCCAAAAAGATCAGGCCCCATCTCTGACACTGAAGCTCTTACAGGTATTCCTTTCCTGCCAAAAACATCAAAAAAGCGGACAGGATAAGAGGCTGTAGTAAAATCCTCTACGCCAAGCTTATCAATCCGTTCCTGTATTTTATCTGTTACCTCTCCCTTTAATCCAAGGCCTGAGACATCTCCTTTGATGTCCGACATGAATACAGGGATACCCATATCGCTAAAGTCTTCTGCCAGAATTTTAGACGTTACAGTTTTCCCTGTTCCTGTTGCTCCTGCAATCAGGCCGTGCCTGTTTACTGTATTCATGCTCAAGAAAATGGGTTTATCGCTTTTCGCAACCCAAATCGAATCCTTATCCTTTATGTACATATTCGCCCCGCCTTTCTATTTCATAATACTTTGGCAAAGTTCACAGTTATTATACTCTTTTCTCTCTCCTCTGTAAATCAGAGAGAAGGACTAAAAGAACAAACTTCCCACTCGGAAAATCATGAAAGAGACAATCCATGCCACCGTTGTTTGAAACAGCACTACCAGTAAAGCATAGCCCCAGCCTCCAAGTTCCCTTTTAACAGCAGCCAAGGTTGCCACACAAGGCATGTAAAGCAGAGTAAATACAAGAAAGCCATAAGCAGTAAGGGGTGTGAATATCTCAGAAAGCATGGCCGACATTGACATACCCGGACCTGCTGCAGCAAGAACTGCCATAGTGCTTATTACTGCCTCTTTCGCAGAAAGTCCCGTTATTAAAGCGGTAGCTGCCCTCCAGTCACCAAAGCCTAAGGGTGCAAATACAGGAGCTGCCACCCTGCCTATTGAAGCCAATATGCTGGTTTCACTGCTTTCCACAAGGTTTAATCCAAAATCAAAGCTCTGGAGAAACCATATAATTACAGTTGCCACGAAGATGATGGTAAAGGCTTTCTTAATAAAGCCCTTTACATTTTCCCACATCCTTAAAAGCACACTTCTTGTAGCAGGCATTCTGTAGGAAGGAAGCACCATTACAAAAGGTACAGGCGGCCCCTTATATATAGTTCTGTTAAAAATCAAAGCACAGATCACAGCCACTATTATGCCTGTAAAATATACACCTACTAAAACGAGAGCCTTGTAGGATGTGAAAAAAGCTGCCGTAAACATGGCATATATAGGGAGCTTCGCACTGCAGGACATAAAGGGAATCAAGGCTATGGTAAGGCTTCTGTCTCTTTTACTGGGTAAAGACCTTGTAGCCATTATTGCAGGCACAGAGCACCCAAAGCCTATAAGCATGGGCACTATGCTTTGGCCTGACAGTCCCATCTTTCTTAACAGCTTGTCCATTACGAAAGCCACCCTTGACATGTACCCCGAATCTTCAAGGATTGACAGGAAGAAAAACAGCACCGCAATAAGAGGCAGGAATGAAAGCACTGCTCCCACACCGTTTGCCACTCCGTCTATCAGAAGAGCTCTTAAGACGGGGCTTGCATTTCCTCCCGCTAAAGCAGCATCCCCCAAATCTATTAAATAGTCGATACCGACTCCTAAAAGTTGGGACAGCCTTTCTCCGATTAAATTAAAGGTAAATAAAAACACCAAGCCCATCACACCTACAAAGATGCGAATGGCTAGGTATTTATTGGTGAGAATCTTATCTATTTTA
This sequence comes from Clostridiales bacterium, assembly GCA_012511395.1. Taxonomy (GTDB): domain Bacteria; phylum Bacillota; class Clostridia; order Peptostreptococcales; family Anaerovoracaceae; genus JAAZGD01. Next base: position 1,287 of record JAAZGD010000129.1, on the reverse strand, counting down.
TAGCTTCGCTCCTGCTCCACAGTAGACCATTCAGGTCTTGTGATAACATCGTAGGTTAAATCCTCTATGAAGTCATATCTCATGTCTGCAACGGCAGACTCTCTGTCTGTATTCATGTGGTATTCCATATCCTCTACAATATGGTCCACTATTTCAAGATCAGCCTCGCTTAGCTTAAGTGCCTCTTCAATCTTTTTGTCTCCTTCAACAAGTCTGGTGGCAGCAAATCTTTCGGGAATCCCAACGGCACAGGCATGATGCTCCACAAGGTGAAGCACGGCATGGATTGCATTATGAACATGGCCTGAACAGAAGTCCAGCTTCTTTGGAACCCTTTTATCCCTTTCCACCTGAATGGCATAGTGAAGTAAATCGTGAACTCCTCTGTTCTTGCTTGCAGAGACAGGAAGCACAGGCATATCCAGCTTTTCTGAAAGTTTAATGATGTCTATGTCTATCTCGTTATTCTCCACCTCATCCATCATATTTAATGCCAGCACCATGGGGATCTCAAGCTCCATCAGCTGTAAAGTAAGGTAGAGACTTCTTTCTATACTTGTAGTATCAACCACATTTATGATTACATCAGGAAAATCTGATAAAAGGATTTCTCTGTTTGAAAGATCATCTGCAGAATAGGAGGAAAGGGAATACTGGCCCGGCAGCTCCACAATGTTTATGTGCTCATGTTTCTTTGCATAGCCCTCTTTAGCTCCTATTTCACTTTTATGAGCTATGCCTCCTGTTATCTGATTAAATAAGGTGGTAAGCCCCACATTGGGGTTTCCCACCAGCATCACATTTATATCCTTTGCTTTCCTACTCTTTGACACGGCACGCTCCTCTTCCGGAACCATCTCTTCTGCATGTCCCTTGGCCGCATACTTCACCCTTTCTTCGTCTGTGGGTTCTGTGTTCAGCTTCCACCTTGTTTGCCAGCTCCGTCCCTGGGCATCTGTTTTTCATGCCGAAATAGCACTTCCCGCATCCGCTGCATTCAAAGGACATGACTTCGATTTCTTTTGCTTCAGATTTTCTCAAAGTCAGCTCGTAACCACGTACATATAATTCTATAGGGTCCCCTAAAGGAGCCACTCTTCTCACCATTACGGGAGTGTATGGTGTCAGCCCCAAATCCAGCAGACGACGGCGGATTGCACCTTCGCCGCCTACACTTTGAATAACTGCACGCTTACCTATTTCAAGTTCATCCAGTGTCATAAGTATTCTCCAAAATAAATTAGTTAGTCTTAACTAACTCGATATGTTATACCCCTTGAACACTCT
>JAAZGD010000128.1 GCA_012511395.1 Clostridiales bacterium | reverse complement strand
GCCTTATTCTTGGAGAAGTATGGGAGGACGCTTCAACTAAGGTTGCTTATGGAAAGAGAAGGAAATATTTTAAAAGAAAGCAATTAAACTCCGTAATGAATTATCCTTTAAGGGGAGAGCTTGTGTCCTTTCTTAAAGGCGATAAAGAGGCGGAAGAATTAAATGAAGTCATAGATAAAATATATGAGAACTATCCTAAAGACGTGTTCTCACAGCTTATGAATATTTTAGGCACCCATGATACTGAGAGGATAATCACATACCTTGCAAAGGAAGGTGAGGATAAAGACAGTACAAGAAAGAGACTGAGGCTCATGCTTATTATATGGGCATTTATGCCCGGAATCCCTTCCATATATTATGGGGATGAATTAGGCTATGAAGGAGGAAGGGAGCCTTATAACAGAAGATGTTTTGTTAAAGACAAAACCGATGCCAAGGTCTATAATGCATTTAAGGAGATTTTAGATTTTAGGGCTTCAGTTGATGATTTGTGGGAGCTTGAGTATGCTCCCTATATAGCTAAAAAGGATGTATTCGGATTTTTAAGAAGGAATTCCGCCAAGGTATTGGCTGTAATTGTAAACAGGGTAGGGAAGGCTGAAATCCCACTTCCCCTTCAAGGGGACAGCGATTACCTTCTAACCATAGGAGATGTATTTATCGAGAATGAAAAAATAGTATTAGGTGAACTAAGCGGAGCAGTTCTGTTGTTCAATAAGGAAGAAGATATAAAGTGATTGATTTTCGGGTTGAAACTGAAAAGAGAGTAAAGGCTATAAGAGAGCTGGTTCTAAAAACAGGGGCAAAAGGAATAATCCTTGGAAACAGCGGTGGAAAGGACAGTGCACTTTGTGCCATACTGTGTAAGTTATCATGTGACAACACAGTAGGTGTAATTATGCCCTGTGATGCCAAGCAAAACTACGGCCAGGACATGGATGATGCATTGCTTTTAGCTGAGCAGTACGGTATAGAGTCAAGGGTGGTTGATCTGACTTCGGCAAAACTTTCCATAGTGGAAGAAACTGAAAAAGTCGGAGGAAGTACGAAGTTGGCGGCATCCAATATTCCGCCAAGGCTGAGGATGACAACTCTTTACTTAATAGCGCAGTCAGAAGGCCGTCTGGTATGTGGAACAGGTAATAAAAGCGAGAGATATATGGGTTACTTTACAAAGTGGGGAGACGGAGGATATGACTTTAATCCAATCGCGGATCTTTATGCCACAGATATTTATCCCTTTCTTAAATACCTGAAGGCACCCTCATCTATAATTGAAAAAGCACCTCAAGCAGGTCTGTATGAAGGACAGACAGATGAGAAGGATATGGGTGTGACCTATGAGGCCATAGACAAGTTTATTAAAGAAGGCACGGGAAAAGGAGAAGATGTAAAGATAATTATGAGCTATCATGAAAGGACTCATCACAAAAGAAATCAGGCGTTAAACTATCCCTGGGAATAAAGGAGAAAGAATGAAAAGGCAGATAGATTTCCATGAGGTGGAAAACATTT
>JAAZGD010000127.1 GCA_012511395.1 Clostridiales bacterium | reverse complement strand
TTCAGCTTGTGGATATAAGACATGTGCCTACGAGTCAGGATATACAGATGAGAGAGTATTTAAGACACTTTAATCTGGCAGGCCCTGTGGTTGCCACAAAATCAGACAAAGTATCAAGAAATGAACTGAATAAAGCCTTGGGAACTATAAGAAAGACTCTTTCTTTGGATGAAACAGAAAAGGTATTTCCTGTATCTGCTTTAAAAAGAGAAGGAGTGAAAGAACTGATGGAGGAACTTTATGCAATTTATAACCTTTAATGTAATCATAAAAAGAATCATAGCCATAAAAGCCATGATGAAGGATAAAAGCGTAAGCAAGTGGAAGAAGCTTCTGGTAATCTTCGGCCTTGTTTATCTTTTCGTGCCCATTGACTTAATCCCCGGCACCGTCTTTCCTTTGGGAATGCTGGACGACCTTATCCTTTGGATTGGAATTCTTTACTTCTTAAGAGAGACCTTGGATAACTACTGGCTTGGCGAAAAAACTGTAGATCTTTCAAGAGAATATAAAGACAAAACTGTGATAAATGATGTAGAATATGAAGTTGAAGAAGAGTATACGAAGGAAGACTAACCTAAGGGAGAAATGTAAATGGAAGCAACTAAAGAAGTTGGGACTACAATAATCACAGAAGAGCAGATACTAAAAAGAGCCAAAGAAATTGGGGCCCAGATAACGAAGGACTTTGAAGGGGAAGAGGTACTCTTTGTAGGGATTCTGAAGGGTGCCGTTATATGGCTCTCTGATGTGATAAAGAATGTTCACCTGGACACAAAGATAGATTTCATGGCAGTTTCAAGTTACGGTGCAGAAACTAAAACCACAGGCGTCGTGCGCATAATGATGGATCTGGATACCAGCATCGAAGGGAAGAATGTTATCATTGTAGAAGACATTGTGGATTCGGGAATAACCTTAAACTACCTTAAAGGCTATCTCCTTGGAAGAAACCCCAAGTCTTTAAAGGTATGCACTCTTTTAGATAAGAAAGACGGAAGAAGGACGGAAGTGGATGTGGATTATGTAGGGTTTGAGGTTGACGATATCTTCATAGTAGGCTATGGCCTTGACTATGATCAGAGATACAGAAATCTCCCCTATATCACCTATATAGAATAATTATAGTTAATAAGGAGAAGGAATATGGGTTACAAAGTAAAAATCGGTTTATCAAACAAGCACGTTCACCTTTCAGAGGATCATATCAAAGTATTGTTTGGATGTTCTCACATGCTGACGGAAGCAAAACCACTTCTTCAGCCGGGACAATATGCCGCAGAAGAAAAGGTTGATATAGTAGGCCCTAAAGGAACCCTTAAAGGCGTTAGAGTATTAGGCCCCGCAAGAAAAGATACTCAAGTGGAGCCTTCCCATACCGACGCAAGAGCCATTGGTATAAACGCACCGGTAAGAGAATCAGGAAAACATGAAGGAACTCCCGGTTGCACACTTATAGGACCTTGCCGAACTGTTGAAATTGATCACGGAGTTCTCTTGGCCTTAAGACACATTCACCTATCCTTAAAAGGGGCAGAAGAAGCAGGAGTAAAGGATAAGGACTGGGTCAGCGTTAAAGTTGACGGGGAAAGAGGAGTCACTTTCCATAATGTCCTAATCAGAGCATCTGACAGCTATGAGAATGAATTTCACCTTGATACTGATGAAGGAAATGCTGCAGGCTGTGGCCCTGACAGCTATGGAGAAATACTCTAACATACACAAAGCCACAGAAATAACAAATAATCCGGCCGGCATTTTGAGGTACAAAAAAGCCGGCATTTCCATTTAATTACTAAAAGGAGATGAAAATGGATAAGCCTCTAAATAAATACTTTGATCATACTCTCTTAAAGCCTGAAGCAACACATGAAGATATTATAAACCTCTGTAAAGAAGCTAAAGAATATGACTTCTATTCAGTCTGTGTAAACTCTATGTATGTACCTTTAGCAAAAGAGGAACTAAAAGGAACAGAGGTAAAAGTCGCCTCTGTAGTAGGCTTTCCTTTAGGCGCCATGGCAACAGAACCAAAAGCCTTTGAAACAGAATGGGCTGTAAATAATGGAGCAGATGAAATAGATATGGTACTTCCCATTGGCCTTTTAAAAGAAGGTAAGTATCCAGAGGTAGGAAGAGATATAGAAGAAGTAAAAAAAGCAGCAAGGAATGCAGTTCTAAAAGTAATCCTTGAAACATGCCTTCTCACAGAAGAAGAAATACTAAAAGCCTGCGCCATAGCAGTTGAAAACGGAGCTGACTTCGTGAAAACCTCCACGGGATTTTCAACGAAGGGTGCAGACATAGATACGGTAAAACTAATGAAAAATGCAGTAGAAGGTAAAGCCAAAGTTAAAGCATCCGGAGGAATAAGGGATCTTGATACTGCTATGGCTATGATAGAGGCAGGAGCAGACCGCTTAGGAGCATCATCTACTGTAAATATCATGAAAGAATTGGAGAACAGATGACACACTTTGTACCTAACCCCATAGCTTTCACCATATTTGGTCTTGATATAAGGTGGTACGGCCTCCTCATATCCTTGGGCATACTTCTGGGAGGCTATATTTTCTATAAAAATGCAGAGAAGGTTAACCTGGACCCTGGTAAAATCCTGGACTACATAATAGCGGGAGTACCGGCAGGCATTGTAGGCGCAAGAGTCTACTACGTTATATTCAACTGGAATTACTACCTTAACCAGGACGGTACAATTAACTTTCTTAAGATAATCAACGTACGCTTAGGAGGACTTGCCATCCACGGCACCCTGATATTTGCTTTCCTGGCAGTTATTCTGGTAGCAAGATACCATAAGTACAACCCCCTTGATGTACTTGATGCAGCAGTACCGGGAGTTGTATTAGCCCAGTCAATAGGCAGATGGGGCAACTTCTTTAACTCGGAAGCCCACGGAACTCCCACAGACTTACCCTGGGGTATTTACGTAGACGGCCAAATGGTACACCCCACATTTCTATATGAATCCCTGTGGTGCTTCGCACTTTTCATATTCCTAATAATATTTATAAAGAAAAGACAATTCAAAGGCCAGATACTGTTACTATATGCAGGCCTTTACAGCATAGAACGCTTTCTAGTAGAAGGCTTAAGAACAGACTCACTTATGCTTGGATCCTTAAGACAAGCCCAAGTATTAAGCTTAACAGTAGTAATACTCTCTATACTTTTCTACGTAATTCTAAAAAAGAGGAGCAGCAAAACAGAATGAAACTGGGTATAGTAGGACTTCCCAATGTGGGTAAAAGTACATTGTTCAACGCAATAACAAAGGCAGGAGCAGAAGCTCAAAACTATCCCTTTTGTACCATTGAACCTAATGTGGGAGTAGTAAATGTTCCTGACAATAGAGTGGATGTTCTTTTTGATATGTACAAAGCAAAGAAAAAGATCTATGCCACTTGCGAGTTCTACGACATTGCAGGCCTTGTAAAAGGTGCCGCAAAGGGTGAAGGCTTAGGCAATAAATTCCTAAGTCACATCAGAGAAGCACAAGCCATAGTCCATGTAGTAAGATGCTTTCTAAATGACAACATTATCCATGTATCAGCAATTCCTGATCCAATTGATGATATAAATACCATAGAAACAGAGCTTATCCTTTCAGATATAGAGGTCCTTGAAAGAAGACTTCAAAAAGTAGAAAAAGCCATGAAGCAGGATAAGTCTCAGCAAAAAGAATATGACCTCATAGTAAAAACTCAAACAGTTCTAAATAACGGTGACCCTGCAAGAATAATGATGAAAGATCTAGATAAAGAAGAGGAAGAGCT
>JAAZGD010000126.1 GCA_012511395.1 Clostridiales bacterium | reverse complement strand
TTTGGTGAAGGTGGTGGGAATCGAACCCACGTCCGAAAGCATTTCCGAAAGAATTTCTCCGAGTGCAGCCGATCCTTTGTTTTCTCAGAGGTTCAATCGCCGATTCGGCAGGCTAAAGACCCTCCCATCCCGTTGTTCCTTCAAGGTACCGGGCACTCCCTTGAAGTTGTCCTGTATAAATGACGCCAGGTCCTGAGCCTACAGGGAAACCCAAGGTGACGACGCGGCCGATTATTATCGGCTATAGCTTAAGCAGCTAATGCGTAAGAGTTTGTATTTTTAGCGTTTATATTTAACGTGCCCTTTTTAACGCAGACTGAGCAAACTGCGACTCGCTTATCTTTGTTCCACACCCCCGTCGAAACCTGTACACCCCCATAAGTTGTTCGGGTTAGAACATATGTATTATACCCCAAAATCCTAATTTTTACACTAATTACCTTGTTTGTTCCATTTCTTATGAGCCTGTTCCATCTTCCGGTCTGCATCCCTCTTTGCAATATCTTCTCTTTTATCGTAAAGCTTTTTACCTCTTGCCACTCCCAGTTGAATTTTTGCTCTGCCGTCTTCATTTATATAAAGTGAGAGAGGTACCAACGTTAAGCCCTTCTCCTTGGTTAAGCCTATAAGCTTTCTTATTTCCTGTCTGTTTAAAAGAAGCTTTCTCTCCCTTGTTGGATCCACATTGTATCTGTTTCCCTGCTCATAAGGGCTTATGTGCATACCGTAAAGTATAACTTCTCCTTGTTCAATTTTGGCAAAGCTTTCCTTTATATTCACCTTACCAAGCCTTATGGATTTAATCTCCGTTCCCGTAAGCACAATCCCTGCTTCGTAGGTATCCTCTATGAAGTATTCATGCCTTGCCTTTTTATTAGTGGCAATGGTTTTGAACTTCCCCATTACTTCTTATCCATTCTCCCAAACTCATTGAAGGGGTATACCCTAAAGACTACTTTACCTGCAATGTTCTTAATAGGTACAGGCCCCACCTCTTCATTTCTTGAATCAAGGCTTACTCTTCTGTTATCTCCCATAACGAAGATCATGCCTTCCGGCACCTCATAGTCTTCTACGTAACCTGTAGTATAGCTTTCCATAAGATAGTCCTCTATTATGACCTCACCGTTTCTAATAAATATACCGTCCTTCACGGTGATCACATCTCCCGGAAGCCCTTGAACTCTCTTAACTAAATCCTTTTTTGCTCCGTTAGCTGTTTCCAAGTTCGTGTGGAACACTATTATATCTCCATACTCCAAATCTCCGAAAAAGGTATATGCCTGCTTTGAAAGAAGGACATAATTATTTTCCTGAAGTGTGGGGAGCATGGAGCTTTCTTTGATTATAGTAGGCTTTATGAACTGAATTATTAGTATTGCCAGTATTAACGCTATCACAAAGTCTTTAATAAAGCCTTTCATCTATTTGATTCCTCCGATTTCTGAAAGTGGCCAGGCTATAAATATGGCCTTTCCTCTGATGTCCTTAAGTTCTATTGGTCCTAAAACTCTTGAGTCTAAGTATAGTTCATGAAACTCCTGTTCTGTGGTTGTTTTGGGGATGTTATCTAATAGAAGCCACACCTGACCTCCTTCTAATTTTACAGGTCCCGGATAATCGCCCAAAAGTTTCTCATCCATAATAGTATCTCCGGGAAGTCCCTTAACCCTTGCAATGATATTATCGTTTTTTGCTCCAAGGTCATCTCTGAAGGCTTTTGTGGCGAACTTTTCAACCACTACCACGTCATTTAATTCCGGGTGGCCTCTCTTTTCAGAGTAGGACTGCTTAGTCATCACCACCACGCTTTTGTCCTTTACAGAAGGTTCCATCCCTTTCCCTTCCATCATCTCAGGTGCCACAATCATGGTGAGTACAAAAGCTAAAGCCATGGCTATTAAATAGGGCCTGTATCTGTCTTTGTAGTTTGCTGTCTGCTTCTTCATACCTTATCCTTAAAAAGTTTCTCTTTAATTTCCTGAAATTCCATAGGCAACGGCGCTAAAACAGCGTTGCCGTTTAAATATGAAAGACTTCCTTCTATTCCTTGGAACTCCAGCCTTCTGCTGTGAAGAAGCTGGTCCTGAAGGCTAAAAGTGTTTTTCATATCTCTGTTTACCTTTAGGTCTCCGTACTTAATATCTCCTATCACAGGGAAGCCTTCTTTGGAAAGCTGAGCTCTGATCTGGTGTGTCCTGCCTGAAACAAGCTCAGCCTCCACAAGGGAAAAGCCTTTGTTACATGCTAAAGGCGTTACCTTTAAAATGGCTTCTTCTCTATTTGCTCCATCCCTTTTAGAGACTGAAACGACATTTCTTCTCTCATCATTCGAAAAATAGCCTGTGAGGGTTCTCTCCTCTTTCATCTCCCCCTTAACTACGGTAAGGTAAATTCTTCTGATTTTACCTCGCTCCTTTAGCAGGCGGTTTAATTCTCTTAAAGCCTCTGCGTTTTTCCCAAACATTACAAGGCCTGTTGTGTTTCTATCAAGCCTGTTTGCAGGTGCGGGCGAAAAGGTTTTCTCAATTCTTGGCACATACTCTTCCTTTTGAATCAGGTAGTTAATTACGCTGTTTGCCAAAGTCTCTTTCTTTTCCAAAGCCGTTCCGTGAGTCAAAAGCCCTTTAGGTTTGATTGCTATTAGGATGTTTTCATCTTCATAGGCTATAGAAACGCCTGTTTTAGTTTCCCTTATGTCCTTCCTGCTCTTTACTTGAGCAAGGTCCTCCTCCTTTATGTAAAGGTCCACCCGGTCCAAAGCCATCAAAACATAGTCTTCCTTGACTCTCTTCCCGTTTACCTTCACATCTTTTCTTATGATTTTATAAACATGAGACAGGGGGGCATTTCTTAAATACTTCTTCAGAAAGCGATCCAATCTCTGGTTTTCTTCATTTTTATTTATAATGATAGTTTCCATACCTTGATATTATATATCACACCACCTTTTTTAACAAATCACATTACTATTACAATCAAGTTACATTGAATCTGAATTTCAGTTGTGATATATTTAATTTGTGGAGGAAGAAAATGAACAAACTGAAAGATATTATCTATAATAAAAATGATCTGGTCATAGTTCTTGTGATTTTAGTCCTTGCGGGACTTCTTATATGGAACAGAGTGGAAGCCTTGTCGGACTATCCCAAAATACTTATAGCCAATGCTCAGGAACAAGGTCTTCTGTACGGGGACCCCGATAAAGTGGAGGTTAATCCCGGAGAAGATCAGGAACCTCCCGATGATGCTGTCATGTATGCCGTTTATATCAACCCCGGGGACTCTTTACAAACCATAGGAGGATACATGGTATCGGTGGGACTTTTCCCCACGGTTTCTGATTTTGTAAGCTTAATTGAGGATATGGGCCTGTCAACTCAAGTAAAAACGGGGAACTTTATAATTCCTTCCACTGCCTCGCCCTCAGAGGTAATAGATATAATCATTAAACCGGGACTTTAGTCTCTTTTATAGAGACTTTTTTTTATTACACAAATTTAACCAAAGGAGGTTTGTCATGGCTCTTGTAACACCGGATAAAATGTTTCAAAAGGCTTTAAAGGAGGATTACGCAGTAGGTGCTTTCAATGTTAACAACATGGAGATTATTCAAGGAATTGTAGATGCGGCAAAGGAGGAAAACGCGCCCTTAATCCTGCAAGTTTCTGCAGGTGCCAGAAAATATGCAAGACCTGCTTATCTTGTGAAGCTGGTGGAAGCGGCAATCCTGGACACAGGACTCGATATTGTACTTCACCTTGACCACGGTGAAGATTTTGAAATCTGCAAAAAATGTGTAGATGACGGGTTTACCTCAGTTATGGTTGACGGAAGCAAGTACCCTTTTAAAGAAAACGTTGCTTTGACTAAAGAGGTTGTAGAATATGCTCATGCCCACGGTGTTTCAGTTGAAGCGGAACTGGGCCGATTAGCAGGAATTGAAGACAATGTTAGTGTAGATAAAAGATCAGCGTCCTTTACGGACCCTGATGAGGCTGCAGAATTTGTTAAATTAACAGCAGTAGATTCTCTTGCCATAGCCATTGGCACAAGCCATGGAGCCTATAAATTTAAAGGAGATCCATATTTGGATTTTGAAAGGCTAAAGATTATTAACAAGCTGATCCCTGATACACCATTAGTCCTTCATGGGGCATCCACAGTTCTTCCCGAGTTTGTTTCACTGTGTAACAGGTACGGTGGAGATATTCCGGGAGCAAAGGGTGTGCCTGAAGAAATGATAAGAGAAGCTGTAAAGCACGGCGTGTGCAAAGTAAATATAGATACAGATTTACGCCTTGCCATGACTGCGGAAATCAGAAAACATTTAACTGATCATCCTGAAGACTTCGACCCAAGAAAATATCTGGGCCCTGCAAGGGATGCCATTCAGGCCATGGTTTCCCATAAGATTAGAAATGTTCTTAATGCATCGGGAAAAAGGTAAGCCTCAGCACTTTGGATTGCTTTTATCTTTGATTCTGCCTAAGGAGAAAAAGATACCCAATACACATACGATGATACAGATAAGAAATATTCTCTGTATAACGAAAACCAGCAGGCTTTGAGGGACTTCCGTCAGAGCCTGTTTTCCCATATATGTGGCCATTATCACAGTTACCATAGCCATCCCTGAAGCATGACCTACAGATCTCATGGTGGTGAGGACAGAGGATGCAACACCGTGCTCTTCTGCTCCTACGCTGGACATTACAGCATTGGTATTTGGTGAAGAGAAGAATCCGAAGCCTATTCCTGTAACCACAAGCCCAGCGATGATAAAGGCTAAATGAGTATTTTCATCGATGAAGACAAAAAATACAAGACCCAGAGCACAAAAAGCCATACCTATAGAGGCCAGCCTGCAGGCAGATACCTTATCGGACATTCTTCCTGATATGGGTGAAAGGACCATCATTATTATAGGCTGCGCAATCATTATGAGCCCTGCTGCCTGGGAGGAGTATCCCATAATCACTTGAAGATAAATGGATAAAAGATAGCCTATGGCAAAGGTAGCGCCATAGTTCAGCATTGCTGCTATATTTGAAAAAGCGAAGGTTCTGTTTTGAGTAAAGAGAGTAACTTTAATAAGAGGGTTATCTGCTTTCTTCTCTGTGGTTACAAAAGCAAAGAAGGAGAGGACCCCCAGCAGAATAAGGAAACCTGCGAAGGAATTATCTTTAACCACTGTAAACCCGTAAATCAATGAGAGTATGGTCATTACATAAAGCACATTCCCCGGTATATCAAACAGGTTTTTGTTTTCTCTGAAGTTTTCCACATCGTCCTTAGGCAAAGCGGACATGGCCACAATAAGGGCGGGAAGTGTGAAGATGAAGGTGGCGATAAAAATCGATCTCCAGCCCAGATAGTGGTTCATAATACCGCCTAATACGGGACCTAAGGAAAGGCCTGCATAGGTGGCCGCAGTACTTAAACCCAGAACTCTTCCTCTCATAGAAAAAGGAAAGTTGCTTAAAAGTATGGGCATGTTGGAGCTGAAAATCATTGCTGCACTTATTCCCTGGATTGCCCTTAAAAGAATTAAATGAGGAAAGTCATCGGAAAATGCGGAGAAAAGTGAGGTTATTGCAAAAAGCATCAGACCTGCCACCAGAAGCTTTTTCCTTCCCGTCTGATCGCCCATCCTTCCAAAGGGTACAGCAAAAGCAGCCATTACAAGAATATAGCCTGTAACCACAAAGCCCAGCTGACTGGCAGGAACCATCATTTCTTTTCCTATGGAGGGGACAGAAAGATTAAGGGAGCTTCCCATAAAGGTTGTGGCAAAGCTTGTGGCCATTGCCATGTAAAGAACTGCTATTTGCTTCCTGGTCAATATCAGCCCTGCCCTTCAATAAAGCTTGCAAGAAGGTTTTGCTTCAAGTCATAAAGCTTCTGAGAAAGGTCCACATAATAAAGCTGTGGTCTTTCAAGACGAAGCATTTCATCCCATAGGGCTGCCACCTGCTCTTTACAGTAATCTCTGATTTCATCTACAGAAGGAGAATCGTAAACTCTCTTTCCTCCTTCAAAGACTTTCACCCTTAAGTTTTTAGCATAGTAGTCTGTTAAGAGTTGCCTTTTCCATGGGGCCTTAGGGTCAAATATTTCAAAGGGAGTTCCGTCCGGTGCTCTTTCCTCATCAAGAACTATTAAGTCTGCCAGACACCTATTGGTCTTTTTGCTGAAAAGCCTGTATAGCGTCTTAAAGCCGGGGT